>JAFSBP010000167.1 GCA_017437205.1 Lachnospiraceae bacterium | reverse complement strand
GTAAGAGAATTTAAGGAGTGATGGATTTGGTTAGAGACGAAGACGATTGTTCCTTATCTTGTTATGAAATCTGCAGCTTTGGGTCGTGGAAAACCAAAGGACGCGTATGATATTTATTGTACTATCGAATATTATCCTGGAGGAGTAAGGGAACTGGTCAAGGAATTTGCTCCTTACGCAAAAAAAGAACTCGTTCAGAATATGAAAGAGAAACTTCAGGAAAAGTTCGCATCGGTGAGTCATGCTGGTCCGGCAGATATTGTTTCGTTTTTAGGAATAACAGATGAAGAAGAGATTGACCGTATCAAACAGGATGCATATCAAAAAATTAATTATCTTGTTAAAAAAATAGAATAAAGAGTGAGAGCTAATCGGGAACGAGTATAAAATTCCTCCATTTACAGATACTACATCCAGAAACAATGAAATGCCATCGTCAAGCGTGTGATGCGGCGTTTCATCAAGATGAGATGCATAGTACAGTAAATGGAGGAATTTTAATATGAAAGCTACGGGAATTGTAAGAAGAATCGACGACCTTGGCCGCGTGGTGATTCCAAAAGAGATCCGCAGAACCCTCAGACTTCGTGAGGGAACACCGTTGGAAATCTTCACCGACCGCGAAGGTGAGATCATTCTCAAAAAATACTCCCCGATGATGGAGCTGAATGCGTTCGCCGGTCAGTATGCCGACGCCATGGCCCAGTCCACGGGGCTGATGGTCTGTATCACAGACCGGGACCAGGTGATTGCTGCGGCCGGAGGTGCTAAGAAGGAATTATATCAGAAACCGATCAGCAAACAGCTGGAACATGTGATCCAGGAACGGACGACGGTGCAGGCCGGAAAAGACGACAGAAACTATACGCCGGTGGCAAATGAAGATATCGAGGGAGTGACTGCGCAGGTAGTTGCGCCGATCATCTGCGAGGGAGATGCCATTGGAGCCGTAATTCTGATGAGCCGGGAGCCGAGGATAAAATTCGGTGATGGAGAGCTGCGTCTGGCATCGACAGCAGCTGGATTTTTGGGTCGTCAGATGGAAAGTTGATAGAGAAGAAATCCATAGCCGGGGGAAGGAGATTCCTGCCGGCTCTTCCAATATGTACCACCTAATTGTATGGTGTAGGTATGTTATAATTCCTGTTGGGTTGCCGGCGATACGTCCGCCGGCATAGGAAATACTGCCAAGACATATGGCATATTCAGAAAACAGGATATAAACGAAAAGGAGGCTCAACAATGAGAACATGGAGAAAACATGTTTTGGGGATGACGGGGCTATTGGCTGCTGCAGCACTGGCGCTGACCGGGTGCGCAGACAGTCAGGAAAAGCGGATTGTCCGCATCGGCCATAACCAGTCCACCAATCACCCGTCCCATATTGGTCTGACGGCATTTCAGGAATTTATCAATGCGGAATTGGGGGATAAATACGTGGTGGAAGTCTATCCAAGTGAATTGCTGGGGTCCCAGACTGACATGGTGCAGCTGACCCAGACAGGTGCCATCGATTTCTGCATCGCAAGCAATTCCATTCTTGAGACATTCAGCGAAAACTACGGTATTTTCAACCTGCCGTATCTGTTCAGCAGTCAGGAGGCATATCATGCTTCTATGGACGACGAGGCGCTGACTGAAATGATCTTCGGCTCTACGAAAGATGCCGGTTTTACAACCGTTACCTGGCTGGATGCGGGTACCCGCAATTTTTATACGATCAACAAGCCGATCCACAGTCCGTCCGACTTGAAAGGACTGAAAATCCGTGTACAGCAGTCTCCGACCAATATCGAGATGATGCGTCTTTTGGGTGGTTCAGCCACTCCGATGAGTTTTGGCGAGGTGTATACATCTCTCCAGTCCGGCATCATTGACGGAGCAGAAAACAACGAACTGGCGCTGCGCGACAATGGACATGGTGATATCTGCAAATATTACTCTTACGACATGCACCAGATGATTCCGGACCTGCTGATCGGAAACAATGCGTTTTTGGAGGATCTGACAGAAAAAGAGCGGGAAATCTTTGAGGAAGGATTTGATATTCTCAACGAAACACAGCGGGAAGCGTGGGTGGACGGTGTGGAAGATTCCATACACAATGCCATCAATAATCAGGGTGTGGAATTTATCTATCCGGATACGAAACCGTTCCAGGATGCAGTATTGCCGCTCCATGAATCCGTATTATCCGATCTTCCGGCCATTCAGCCGGTATATGACATGATTCAGGAATACAATGCACAGTATGCGGCAACAGATGCAGAACAGGGGGAAACATGAATCAGATCCGAAAACTTTTGAATACAACTTTAAACATTCTGGCAGGCGGCAGCTTTCTTATTATGATATTGTTGACCTGCTGGCAGGTATTTACCCGTTATCTCTTGGGAAATCCATCGTCCTGGTCAGAGGAACTGGTATCCTATCTGTTTGCGTGGATGGCTCTTCTCGGGGCCTCGCTGGTCGTTGGTGAGCGTGGACATATGAATATTCCGCTTTTGGTAGAAAATGCGAATCCGTCCGCGCGTAAAATCCTCAGCCTTTTTGCAGAAGTGATCGCCGCTTTATTTGCCGGCATCATTCTTGTGTACGGAGGTGTACAGATCACAGATCTTGCAATGGCACAGATGACCTCGGCTCTTGGCGTGCCGGTTGGACTTTTCTACATCGTACTGCCGCTCAGCGGTATCCTGAATATCATTTACTGCATCATCAATATCATCGAGATTCTCAAAGGAACGATGGATCTTGAGGCAAAGCAGGAATAAGAAAGGAGATCTTACAGCATGGCAATTCAGTCTTTAGTGATTATCTTGGTTGTATTGGCAGCATTGCTGATACTGGGTGTGCCGATCTCCTATGCGATCGGTATTTCTTCTCTGGCGGCGATTGTTCAGGTCATGCCGCTGGATGTGGCGGTATTAACCGCGGCACAGAGAACATTCGTCGGAATGAGCAAATTTTCCCTGACAGCGATCCCGTTCTTTATTTTGGCGGGGAATTTAATGAATCAGGGCGGCATTGCGAAACGTCTGGTGGATTTCGTAATGGCGATCCTCGGCAAGTGTCCGGGCGCCCTTCTTGTGACAAACGTAGGCGCCAACGCATTGTTCGGCGCAATTTCCGGTTCCGCATCTGCTGCTGCGGCAGCCGTAGGAAGCATGGTGCGCGAAGGAGAGGAGGGATTGGGATACGATCCGGCTCTCTGCGCGGCCACCAATGCCGCATCGGCTCCGTCCGGACTTCTGATACCGCCGTCCAATGCCCTCATCACATATTCACTGGCAGCAGGTGGTACATCCGTAGCGGCTCTGTTCACAGCTGGTTACGTTCCGGGTATCCTTTGGGCAGTAATGTGTGCGATCGTTGCTATCATTATCGCAAAGAAAAAAGGTTACACAGGTACAGCAGGTAAATTCAACTGGGGCAACCTTGGTAAGTGCACACTTGCAGCTCTTCCGTCCCTGTCCCTTATTATCGTAGTTATCGGCGGTATCATCGCTGGTATCTTCACAGCGACAGAAGGTTCTGCGATTGCAGTAGTATATGCTCTTATCCTTGGTCTTCTTTATAAGAACATTACTGCAAAATCCCTTTGGAACATCGTTGTTGACAGTGCAAAGATGTCCGGTATCGTTGTATTCCTGATCGGTGTTTCCAACATCCTTGGTTGGGTTATGGCGTTCACACAGGTTCCGCAGGCTGTATCCGCAGCTCTCCTTGGAATCACAGACAATCAGATCGTGATCCTTCTTATTATGAACGTGATCCTTCTGATCTCCGGTACATTCATGGACGTAACTCCGGCTATCCTGATCTTCACACCATTATTCTTACCGATCGTTAAGACTTTTGGTATGCATCCGGTTCAGTTCGGTCTTATCCTTGTTTACAACCTGTGTATCGGTAACATCACACCGCCGGTTGGTAACACTCTGTTCGTAGGTATCAAGGTTGGTAAGACAACTCTTGGTAAGGTAATGCCGTACATGCTTATGTACTACGTAGCAATCCTTGTAGGTCTTATGCTTGTTACTTACATTCCGGCACTTACACTTGGTATCCCGCAGATGGCAGATATGATCTAATCGGAGTGTAAAAATTTGGGGCTTTTAGTCTTGAATGTTAAATATAATTAGAAAAGCGTGAAAGCACTTTGATATGGCCCGGAGTACTGATTGGTACTCCGGGTTATTTTTGATGTTATGCGAAGCATGGAGTCTCTATAACGAAAAATGGCAATACCGGATACCGGAAAGTCATGTTTCTTGTGGGATTTTGTTTCTCGAAGTATCTATAGAGAAAAATTGAGAGGTTAGATACCAGAAATTTAATTTTGGGGTATCTGACAGGGAGAAAGCTTGCTGTGGATACTTTCAT
>JAFSBP010000166.1 GCA_017437205.1 Lachnospiraceae bacterium | reverse complement strand
CTCACATCAGCGGTGCCACCAACCTCAGCAGCTTACCCAAGATTCTCTTTCTCGTGGGATACCGCTTACAATCTTCTAATGTGATTCTTTGACATTTCTTTAGTGTCTCCTGGAAATCCGCTTCCACATCCGCCACCGCCGGGCAGCCGTACAGATAAGCTGCACACTCAAAATGCAGATACAGGCTACGGTAATCCAAATTGATGGTTCCCACCACTGCCTTGATATCGTCGCTGACAAAACTCTTTGCGTGAATAAAGCCCGGTGTGTACTCGAAAATCTGTACACCGGCAGACAGAAGTTCTGGGTAATATGTCCTCGCCAACAGATAGGCAAACTCTTTATCCGGGACATGAGGCATCATAATGATCGTCTCCACTCCACGCTTCGCTGCAAAACTCAGTGCCATAATCGTTTCATCGTCCAGAATCAGATAAGGTGTCATGATGTGCACATAGTTCTTCGCTGTGTTCAAAATATCCAGATAGACCAGCTCGCCCACCTGCTCATGATCCAACGGACTGTCACAGTAGGGAATCACATAGCCGCTCTCCTCGACCGATGCCCCCATTTTATTTTCCGGATAATAGGGACAATACTTTCCCCACCTCTCCATTTTCGACTCTTCCACATTCCACATTTCCAAAAACATCAGAGTCAGGCTCTGCACCGCTTCGCCCTTCAGCATGATGGCCGTGTCCTTCCAGTGGCCGAATCGCATTCGCTGATTGATATACTCGTCAGCCAGATTGATTCCGCCGGTAAAACCGGTATGCCCGTCAATCACCACGATTTTTCTGTGATCACGGTTGTTCTGCACGGTGGACAAAAAGGGGCGAAGTTCAGAAAACACTCTGCATTTAATCCCAAGTTCTTCCAACTCACTGGGATAAGAAAACGGAACGTTGGCAATGGCATTTGTCCCATCGTACATCACACGGACCTCCACACCGTTTGCCGCCTTTTCCTTCAGGATCTCAAGCACGGCATCCCACATCTTTCCTTTTCCCACGATAAAATACTCCAGAAAGATGAACTTTTCTGCCTTTTTTAGTTCCTCTAAAAGTCTTCCCCACTTATGCTCGCCCAGGGAAAAATACTCTACTTGCGTATTTTCATACACAGAAAAATCTCCGTGTTTTTTTAGATATTCAGCCAGCCTTGCCGTCTGCACATCCGCCAAAGCCAGCTTTTCTCGGCTTTCCTTATCTTCCTTCCGGTAAGGAAGGCTTTCCCGATGAAGGTTGGTCAGACGGTTTTTCAATTCTTTTGTCAATAAATCGGCGCGCACATACAAATAGAACAGCGCACCGAACACAGGTGTGGCAAGGATAGGAACAATCCATGACAATTTCATATTCGAATTCATGGGACGGTTAATAATATTCACCACCACGATAACAGTCAGTATCCCGTATCCGCCGTACACATAAAACAGGTAGTCGCCCAACCATTTAAATCCGGCAAATAATACAGCCAGCTGAACCAGCAAAAACGCAACTAAAAATGTGGTACGGCTAAACAGAAAACGCAAGAGTCCTCTGACTCGCTTCCAATATTTTTGATTTTCACGTGCTTTTTTTCGGTTTTCCGTCACCCACTTAAGCGTCCTCTTCGGTGCCCCTGCCATTATACGTCATCTCCATCCAAAAAATGCGGTCAGTCATAGTTTACCATAGTCTGCTGAATTATACAACATTTTCTGAAAATGTTCCCCTTCTTCACGCGTCCTGTTGCCTTGCCTCCACTCGCTCCACCAAATAATCCTCCACCGAATCCCTGGGAATCTGATAGACAAACGCCAGCTCATCGTAGAGATAATCCTGCGCCTGCTTCTCAAACTTTCGGTCAACGATCGTGGACTTCTTTCCAGCTTTCATGCGCGCAACACGCTTCGCATAAGCGGTCTTAATAATTCGCGCCCAACCGATGTACCCTTCTT
>JAFSBP010000014.1 GCA_017437205.1 Lachnospiraceae bacterium | reverse complement strand
GAAGATGGAGCCGGAGACGTTAGTGATCAAGGGGCGTCATGACCCTTGTATTGTTCACCGGGCCGTGCCGGTGGTTGCTGCGGTGGCTGCGATGACAGTGTTGGATATGATATATGAGGGAAAAGGAAATTAAGACCAATGGATATTCAGGAATTGCGTTTGGAATTAAATCAGATTGACAAGGAGCTCAGCGCACTGTTTGCCCGTCGGATGAACATCTCCGGGCAGGTGGCAGAGTACAAGCGGGAGCATAACATGCCGGTGCTGGATCGAAGTCGTGAGCGGGAAGTAATCGCTCGGGCAATGGAAGGAAAACCGGAGGAGGTGGCCGGATATATCCGCCTTCTGTACAATAATATTCTGGATTTGAGCCGCGCGTACCAGCACGTAAAACTGGCGCCTCGCTCGGAACTTAACGAGGTGATTGAGCGGGCAATCCGCGAGACTCCGGCGAATCTTCCTGCGTCAGCGACGGTGGCCTGTCAGGGGACAGAGGGCGCGTACTCCCAGATTGCCTGTGACAAGCTGTTTGGCAACGCGAGCATTATGTTTACCAATACTTTTGAGGGTGTGTTCCAGGCGGTGCAGAGCAATCTCTGCCGTTACGGTATCCTGCCCATTGAGAACAATATTTATGGCTCGGTAAATCAGGTGTACGACCTGATGAAGAAGTATAAATTTTATATTGCACGTTCCATGAAGCTTAGAATCGATCACTGTCTGGTGGCAAAGCCGGGCGTGAAGATGGAAGATATTCGCGAGATCTATTCTCATGAGCAGGCGCTGGGGCAGTGCAGTGAATATCTGAAAAAGCTTCCCGGAGCGAAGACCCGCGTGTGGGAGAATACCGCCATGGCGGCAAAGATGGTGGCGAATTCGGAGGACAATTCCATTGCGGCTATCTGTTCCGCGGAGAGCGCTGAAAATTACGGGCTGCGCATCCTCGACCGGGGAATCCAGAACAGTGACAATAACTACACCCGTTTTATTTGCATTTCCAAGGAGATGGAGGTTTATCCGGGAGCAAACAAGATCAGTATCATGTTTTCCGTGTCTCACAAACCCGGTTCGCTTTACAGTCTTCTTTCCAGTTTTGCGGCGTTGGGATTGAATGTGACTAAGCTGGAGAGCCGGCCGATCCCCGGCAGGGATTTTGAGTTCATGTTTTATGTGGACTTGGAGGCATCCATCACGGAGGAGGAAGTGCAGAGTCTGATCTGTCAGATTGAGGCGGAGCAGCCCATGTTTGTATTCTTGGGGGCGTATACGGAGAAATAAAGCGAAAGTCAGACGGGAAAATGAAACCGAAATTACTAAAGATAATACTTGCAATTACGGATCAGTACCGGTGGCGGGCATTGTTTAGCAACGCTTACGGGCAGTATGCATCGAGAATCACGGGGCATATTTTGTTTCACTCGGTTCCGTATACCGCATCATTGGAGGACAAGCTGATTACCCAAACCTACAATAAATGCGGAACATATATTGTTGAGTATTCGGCGGTGGGAGAAATCGGAACGACGGCGAAAGTGCAGGCAACGGTAACTGTGGTGTCAACGGAAGAATAAAATGATAGGAAAAGAGACGAGTCATGAGTACAATTACAATAGAAGTATCAAAAAAATATGACATCTTAGTGGAAGAAAACCTTCTGAGGCGCAGCGGAGAGGAGATTCGCGCACGTTTTCCGAAAGCAGAGCAAATTATGGTGGTTACTGACGATACGGTGGACGGTCTGTACGGTGAGCGCGTGTGTGAGTCGCTGGGGAGGGCCGGTTTTGTTGTTCATAAATACGTGTTCCCTCACGGAGAGATGTCGAAAACCTTTGCAATGATGGTTCCGCTGGTGGAGCGAATGGCTGAGCTGGCGATGACCCGGTCGGATCTGATCGTGGCTTTGGGCGGCGGTGTTACAGGAGATATGGCCGGCTTTGCGGCGGCAATCTATCTGCGGGGCATTGATTTTGTTCAGATTCCGACGACTCTTTTGTCGGCGGTGGACTCCTCTGTCGGCGGAAAAACGGCGGTGGATTTGACCGCAGGAAAAAATTTGGCCGGTGTTTTTCATCAGCCTGTATTGGTGCTGTGTGATTATTCTACCCTCCACTCGCTTCCGGAGGAAGAATTCTCTACCGGAATGGCAGAGGTGATCAAACACGCTGTCCTGATGGATCCCGAATTATTTACATTTTTGGAGGCGAACGACGCAAAGGCACATTTGGGCGAGATTATCCCGAAGAACCTGATCATCAAACGTGCCCATGTGATGGCAGATGAGTTCGACACCGGGAAGCGTCAGCTTTTGAATTTGGGTCACACGCTGGCTCATGCGGTGGAAAAACTGAGCGATTATGAGATCAATCATGGAAATGCGGTGGCCATCGGTCTGGCGGCAATCTGTAAGGCTGCTCATGCAGACGGTCTTGCGGAGGACATTACAGACCGCGTGATTTTTCTGTTGAAGAAATGCGGTCTGCAGACGGAGTGTCCGTTTACTGCGGCGGAGGCAGTTGGTGTTCTTCTCAACGATAAAAAACGCTCCGGGCAGACCATCAATCTGGCTATCCCGAAGCGTATCGGAGAGTGCTATCTGTATAAAATGAATGTAGACCGGTTGGAGGAATTCTATCGGTCGGCGATAGGGTGAATTGTGCCTGAACTAAAGTCAATATCTTCTGTATCTTCCTGAGCCTTGCGAATCGCATCTGTGTAAGACGAGGCTTCAGGAAGAATTTTTTTTCATCTTCCAAATCGATGCCTTTTAGTCCAATGGCAAACAAAAATAATTTGTTACAAAATAATTAAATATTTCCAAAACCCTTGACAATGTTGGTCTGACAATGTAGACTAAAGAAAAGGTCTACAGAAATAGACTACTCAAAGAATTGAGGGGTACGTAATGGGGAAGCGTGTACAAAAGCTGCTGTCGATAGCGATAGTGATAATGGGGTTAGTGGCTGGCTGTACAGCCGGCGGCGAGACAGATGTGTCAGAAAGCAAAGAGGTTGTGAATGGAACGGTTGGGGTACTGTTGAGCACATCCGATCCTTTGATTGGGGGAGGGAAACCTGTGGAGCCAGAGGGAAATCAGGGGGGTTATCTAATCCGGGTGGACCGAACAGCCAATTGTGTGACGATCTATGAGAAAGATGTGAACGGTACATTTACCATTCCGGTGAAACACATGATCTGCTCGGTGGGAACGGGCGAGAATACTCCGGTCGGCGTGTTTGCGATTTCTGATCAGTATCGGTGGCGGGCGTTGTTTGGGGGAACCTACGGCCAGTATGCATCCCGAATTACCGGAAACATACTGTTTCATTCGGTGCCGTACCAGAGACAATCGGAGAATACGCTGGTGCCGGGAGCGTACAATGAGTTGGGGACAAAAGCCTCTCAGGGTTGTGTGCGCCTGACTTGTGCCGACGCAAAGTGGATATATGAAAATTGCGCGTCGGGAACAGTGGTGGAGATTTTCGATGGTCCTGCGGCGAATTTGCCGGAGAAACCGGAGGCATTGTATCTGGACCCCAGGAGTCCCTATTGCGGCTGGGATCCGACGGATCCGTCCGGAGAAAATCCGTGGAAAAAGATGCCGATTGCCCTTTATCGGGTAAGAGATCTGACCGTAAAAAGGGGAAGCGGGATTGATCTGCTGGCGGGGGTATTTGCACTTGATGTGGATGGGCAGACATTGCTTAAAGTTCAGGCGTCAGGAGAAGTGGATGTGAATCGGTGTGGCTCATACACGGTTAAATATACCGCGGTAGGAGCGACCGGAGCTGTGGCCACCGCTTATGCGACGGTGACCGTGGTGGAGTAAGGGGAATTGAGTAAAATAAAATGTGTATGGGGGAAGAAACGGAGGATTTATCATGGATGAGATCAAACTTTGCAACAGCGATTATCGACTTTTGATGATTTTGTGGGAGCATGCGCCCATCGGTTCCGGCGAACTGGTGAAGCTCTGCAATGAGCAGCTCGGATGGAAGAAATCCACTACCTACACGGAGATCAAGCGTCTCAGCGAAAAAGGTTATATTAAGAATGAGAACGCAGTGGTTACTCCGCTGTGCACGAAGGAGGAAGTGCAGGCGAAGGAGTCCGGTGCATTTATGGAGCGCACATTTTCCGGCTCATTGCCCCAGTTTCTTGCCGCATTTTTAGGCGGTCGGCAGAAGCTGTCGAAGAAAGAAGCTGACGAGCTGAAGAAACTCATCGATTCTTATCACGAGTAATTGTGCGGAAACGGTGCGAAGGCTGTTTTTAAGAGAGTGTGTGGCCGAATGTAATCGGAGGGAAATAAAGTGAGTGTTTTTTTAGAGCAGATATTTTCTCGGATTTTGGAGATGAGTATCATTGCGGGATATTGCGTGCTGGCAGTGCTGGTTTTGCGCTGGCTGTTTCGCAAGGCGCCGAAAAAATATACCTACCTTTTGTGGCTGGTTGTGGCGTTTCGTCTGGTCTGTCCGCTGACGGTGGACAGTGCGTTCAGTATCTTC
>JAFSBP010000165.1 GCA_017437205.1 Lachnospiraceae bacterium | reverse complement strand
CTTTCTGCAGATACAAGCTTTGGAACGTCGGCGTTTGATTCAACTAGCAACGCTTACAGCAGCTCGACCGTGAGGGGCGTGCTTGATGCATTGACCGCAGAAGGCGGCGCTTTTGCATCTGTGAAAGATGCAATAGCCGCTACCGATTTGAGTGATGTTGGTGTTATCGGAGTAAAGCTGTATCTATTAAGTACGGAGGAAGCGAGCTCTCTTCCTGAGAATGTTCTTAAGGCAGAATTTAATGTTAATAGGGCAGAAATTACAGAAGTCGACGTCGGCAAAACGAAAGAGTGGTGGCTCCGCTCGCCCGGCGCCGTCGATGAGTCCAGTGCGGCGTTTGTGGACGGCAACGACGGCTTTGTCACTGCCGGTGGCGACTATGTGAGATTTGCTTTCGGAGTGCGTCCCGCTTTAAAGCTTGATCTGTCAAAGGTTACGTTTGCTTCTAATACATTTACATTTGAGGAAGTCAAATCTGTTACTCCGAAGACAGGTAATACCACGACCGGTGAGGTTACCAATGGGAATGCCATTTCATTGACAAAGTACACAGGCAATACCTTTCCGGTGAGCGGAAACTATTACCTGGCTGGAGATTTGAGCGTAAATGGGCGTAATAATGTTATTAACGGTGGAGTGCTGAATCTGGATTTGAATGGACATAGCATTACTTTCAGCAACGGAGATGGTCCCGACATTCTCATCAATGGTGGAGGTGTATTCAATCTGTTTGACTCCGTTGGAACAGGAATTATTAACGTTGGAAATAATACGTTGACAGGAAATAATAATGATCGACATGGCGGCTTTATAAAGATAAACAGCGGTAAATTTAACATGTATGGCGGGACGATCAACGGTGGAACTGTTGCGAATGACAGTGCTTACGGAGGCATTGTGTATGTCAGCGGAGCGGATGGAAACGCTACTTTTAACCTTTACGGCGGCAAGTTGACAGGAAGCTCAGGAGCTAACCATGGTGGCGGCGTACAAGTCGCCGAACAAGATAAACCAAAAATCTCAGAACGAACGTTTTTTTATATGTACGGCGGTGAGATCTCCGATAACAATGGTTCATGGGGTGGTGGTATCGGTATATACGGAAATGTATATATCTTTGCCGGTGAGATAAAGAATAATAACGCATCCAAGGGCGGTGGTGGAATTGAATTAGAAAGCAATGGTAAGCTATATATTTATGGCGGTTCTATTATAGGGAACCGAATCACCGCTACTAATGGCGGTATGTTTAAAGGTGGTGGGGTTCATGTGCCGAGCGGATCTGAAATGCACATCAAGGGTAATATGGTTTTGAAAGACAATTATCAGGGAGAGTCAGGGGAAGTTCAGAACAATGTCTTTGTACGAACAGAAGCTGCAGGTAAAGTTATTCTTGATGGTCCGTTGACAAACACAGCAAAGATCGGGGTTCAAACTGACGCCTCACTCCCTTTTAACTATACAAATAACTATAGTGAATATCACAGTTCCCAGAACGCAGCCACTTTCTTTTTTTCAGACAAAGCGAATGTGAGCATTGCCGGAAACAGCTCAGGTGAGGTTTCCTTGGCTGCATCGGTGACCATCAACGCAGGCAGCAATATGACAAAGACCGCAGGATCCGGTACAGCATCACAGACCGACCTGTCCGGTCCTATGACAGCTGTGGTTTATACCGCAAACGATGGGTATTATTTCCCGACAAATTACAGCGTTGCCGAGGTTAGCGGGATAAAAGTGACCCGCGACAGCTACACGCAGATCACGGTTTCCGGAACTCCCTCCGCTGACGCCGAAATCACGCTGACAGCGCCGACGGCAAAAACAACACCGGACGCACCTACAGCCGCCGCGACGGACTGCACAACCGCAGACAACAATAACGGAATGCTGACCGGCGTCACGACCGCGATGGAGTATAAGAAGTTGGGTGTTGAGGACTGGACTGCCGGAACAGGTAGCGCCATCACAGGTCTTGTTCCCGGAACATACTATGTTCGCGTAAAGGCGACCAATACGACAAATGCGTCCGGTAATCAGGAACTGACGATAGCGGATTATCTTTCCGTAACTAAAACAGCTGCGAAGGCAGACCTCGACACACTGCAGAGCGGAAAGAACCAAAATGACTATGACGCAGCCGACTGGACTACACTGACTCAGGCAATCACAGACGGCAAGACTGCTATCGACAATGCGACTACGACCGAAGCAGTTACCACGGCAAAGAACAATGCGGTTGACGCTGTGAATGCAGTAAAGACGAAGGCACAGAAGGAACTTGACAATGCGAAGACGAGCGCAGTGAATACAGTCAACGCAGTAAATGCAAATGATTACATCGCTGCTGACCAGCGAATCGTGACGGACGCAAAGACTACTGCGCTTGCAGCAATCGAAGCGGCAACAGCGGAAGAAGAAGTCACGACGGCACTGAACAACTTCAATAACGCCATTGCAAGTTGTACGACACAGGTTGTGGCAGACCAGATTGCGCAGGTGATGAGCGAGGTTTCTGCTAAGACCGGAAGTGACATGACCTATACCGGTAGTCCGATACAGTTGATAAACACACCGACCACGGCGCTTCCGGCAGGTTACACCATGAAGTATGCCGTAACCACCGAAAATGTGAAACCGACGGACGAAAACCTTTATACCACATCCATCCCCACAGGCACCGCCGCCGGAACCTACTATGTCTGGTACAAGGTTCAGGGCGACAACAACCATTCGGACAGCGCAGCCGAATGCATTACAGTAACGATAAAGTCCCAGGGCGGCGGGGGCGGAAGTACCGGCGGCGGTGGCTCAGGCGGAGACACCGGCGGCAGTTCCGGTGGCAGTTCCGGTGGCAGTTCCGGCGGCAGTTCCGGCGGCACCGAGTCTTATACCATCCCCGTGACCAACGAGAACACCGTAAATGTCAAGACAGAGATCACAGACGGAACTGCGGTTGTGGACGAGATCACCCAGAAGGATATAAACAAGATAGTAGATACAGGAAGCAGCTCCGGCAGCGGAAGTGAAAATACATCGATCACCATCGATGTGTCCCAGGCGAAGTCAGAGGTCACTTCGGTAGAGCTTTCAAAAGAAACCACTGAGAAGCTTGCGGAGACTACTCAGGCGGACAACAATGTCGGGAGCGTCGAGATCAAGATGTCAAATGCCACGGTTGAACTTGACGGCACAGCTCTTACGGCGATCTCCGAACAGGCAGAGGGAAGCTCCATCAAGCTGGTGGTCGAGGATACAAATACTTCAAAATTGAATGATTCCCAGCAGGAGTCCCTGAAGCAGTTTGCATCCGCAAGCCCCTTTGAGGCATATTTCGAGAGCGATGGGAAAAGGATACATGATTTCAAAGGAGGAACGGCGAGAGTATCCCTGAACTTTACTCCTGAAAAAGGCAGGAATCTGAGACATTATCATGTATATTATCTGCCCCCCAGCGGATCGGCCGAGCGCTATCTGACTTATTTTGCAGAGGGCTTCCTTTCCTTCGTGACAGGACATTTTTCTGATTACGCGATAGTATATGACGAGACGATGGAAAACAGCGGTGAGCTGAATCCCGAAGATCCTGTAGATCCCGTGGATCCGGTAGATCCGGTTGACCCGGTAGACCCTGAGGATCCCGAAGACCCCGTGGCCCCCATCGATATGTACAGGCTCTATAATCCGAATAGTGGTGAACACCACTATACCGGAAATGTTTTAGAGAAGGATTGGCTTGTCGGTTTGGGTTGGAACTATGAAGGCATAGCCTGGATTGCTCCGGCAAAATCCAATACACCTGTTTACCGCCTTTATAATCCAAACGCCGGAGATCATCATTATACAATGAGTGAGGCGGAGAAAGACTGGCTCGTAGGACTCGGCTGGAATGATGAAGGAATTGGCTGGTATTCAGTTGAGACAGAACAGATCCCGCTCTACCGACTTTACAACCCGAATGCGACAACAGGGACGCATCATTATACAGCGAACGAGACAGAGAGAGACTGGCTCATTTCCCTCGGCTGGAGAGATGAAAAAATTGGCTGGTTCGGACTTGGAGAGGATGCGGCGTAAATACAAACGCTATTTTTTAGATAAGGGTATCGGTTCGCCGGTACCCTTGTTTTGTGCCTTGAAAACAAAATGGGGCATTGGCCCAAGCTATAAAATAGGCTCTGAGACGGCTTTTTTGATCTCTTCCCAGCTTTTATATCTTTTGAAATTATCTTTGGGGAGAGGGGCATCTATGTTCCAGGGGCGGTCAAAGACCAGAACTTTTATGCCGGGGAAATTGTCAAAGATTTTGAAGGCCTCGGGAGAGTCCTCGATCGCAAGATCAAAATCCATTTTGTAAAAGTCAGACAGCGAAAGGGAATAGCGCTGATCCTTG
Organism: Lachnospiraceae bacterium; assembly: GCA_017437205.1. Classification (GTDB taxonomy): domain Bacteria; phylum Bacillota; class Clostridia; order Lachnospirales; family Lachnospiraceae; genus RGIG423. The sequence continues at coordinate 428 of JAFSBP010000165.1, read as the reverse complement.
TAAAAGTTGTCACGCTTGTATTTGTTGAGGCAAAAAAGAGCTGCTCTTGAAAGACCGTGATCATCGAGCCAGAGTCTTGAGGCTTCATATGTTTCAGCCGGCCGGCCGGTTACAACTGAGACTTCATGCCCTTCGTCGATCAAGTCATTCAATGCCTTTGAAGCGCCCTCTGTCTCCTCGTAAGAAAGAAGAGCCTCTTTTGTGTGAGCCTCAGTCATGAGGAGACGGTATTCTTCTTCATCCAGCTCAAAGGTCTTTCGAAGATCAAAGAATCTGATCTTTTCATATGGCACGTCCTTCGAAAGAAGGTTTTTTGCGAGAACGGACAGATACCTTGCGGTCTCGCAGAGGCAGTCATCAAAATCCACATATATCTTCATACCAAAAATCTCCTTAATTAACTTCTGTAAAGTATAACACAAGGAGAG
>JAFSBP010000164.1 GCA_017437205.1 Lachnospiraceae bacterium | reverse complement strand
TGTAAGGTTCGGGAAGTCGATGCAGCACCCGGTGGATCTCCATCGATGACTCTTCCTCGATCAGCTTTTGCTCTATTGATTCGCCTTCCGTGGATTGGATTCCTATGGATTGGACTCCAGCGACCTGCATTCCGAGCAACGCCCCATCTGACCACCCATCTGTCTCTTCCGAAGAAAACAGTTCTGTCCTCTGTTCGCGTTTTCGCATAGTAAAATAAGTATTCTTCGCGATCTGACACAACCACACATAGACCTTACACCTGCCGTCAAATCGGTCAAGCGATTTGAGTGCTTTGAAAAAAGTCTCCTGCGTGATTTCCTCTGCCATATGCTCGTCCCGGGACAGAGACAGTGCGTACTTATATACATCATGGAAATACAGTCGGTATACCTGCTCGAATTCGGTCACATTCTCACCACCTTTCATCTATAGGACTGTGAAAATTCAAGTTTGTTACAAATAATTTGTAAATTTATATACAAAAAAACCTGCAATGACATTTCTAAGACGCATCACTGCAGGTCTATATTGATTCAATCATACTCGCTTAAAACTCAATCCACATCCACGAAGTTCAGGATTACCTGTCCGGGGGCGGTTACGTTTCCTTTCGGCACCGGCAGCAAGATATGCCGGTATGACGGCGGATGTGGCTTGGTGACATATCCATGTCGATCAATCGTCACTTTACACATTCCATTTTGTTCTGCCAACCATTCTACTGCCGTGACTTCATGCCAGCTTTGACCGACATCCCCTTCCAATGCAATCAAGACGATATCGTTCTGCTCCCAAAAGACCGGATTATATCCTGCTTTAACCTCTTCGATCCTTCTTGCTGTGTATTTTTCCGTAAAATTGTATTTCTGTTTGTTTTCTTCAAAATAATTATCAAGCTGCTCCGGTGAAGAAATCAGATATATCTTAGGATCTTTCACAGATGCGGCATCATTTTGTGAGCAAACAAACTCCATACCGATGACCACCTTATTTTCCACCTGCACATCCTTGTCGTGGATAGCGATCACATCCTCCGCATCCAGCTTTCCATCCTGCACCTCAATAAAGAAATGCCAGATCGCCTCATCGTCGGTCTGTTCCTCCGGAATTCTCCTTTCCACACTGACAAACCACGTTTCATCACTTAGTATCCGATTTCTAAAGATTTTCCCTACGCTGTGACGGATGGAACCGCTTTCTTCCCGCTGCACGACCAACAGCAAATCTTTCTTCTGCCAAAAATTATCATCATATCTCTCGCAGAACGCAAAGAATCCATCGCTCAGCTCCGGGTGCGCTTCAAGGTAAGCTTCAAATTCAGCCTTTGTGTCCATAAAATACCGCGGTGCTTCATCCAAATACCAATTTTTATCTCCGTTCTCCGGCTTCCACCCATCAGTTCGCACGTATGTCGTAGATGTGCCAAGCTGGTTCGCGTCTCTGATATAATCCACGCGGATCACATCATCAGCCTCAAGTATACCCTTGGGAACCTCAATCAAAAATATCCACGTCGCCATATCGCAGGTACACGCCTCCGGAATCAGCGGACGTACATTGATCACCCAGTCCGCATCGTTCCAATATTCCCCCTTGGTCATCGTCAGAACTTCGTGGCGGATAGACCCGCTCCCCTCCGTTCTCATCGCTAGAACAAGGTCATATTTCTGCCAAAACGCCTCATCAAAGCGGTCGCAAGCATCCAGAAAACCGATTGTGGTATCTGCGTATACTTTTTCCTGTCGTCCAAGATAATACACGTCCTTGAACTCATCATAGTATGCATTCAATTCATCCGCAGAACGAACCACACGAAATGGCTGCTTCGATGCACCTTCATAACCTACCAACTCACCGGTACGAATATACTGCGCATTAAGCGGAATCTTAATATCTTCCGGCATTTCTGTGGTATCCGTCTCGGTCTCATCGTAAACGCTAGGATGGTCGTCCCGCGTCTCCGGCTCGTCTTTCACACTCGGTAATTCATCCTTCTCCTCTGTGTCGGACATAAACTGATCGTCATCCTGCCCCGCCGGCGGTGTCATAGATGTTCCACAGCCGGTCAGCATGACCACTGAGAGCAAAAGACTCAATCCCTTGATAAACTTTCTCATTATAATCCCCTCCGTTTCGTACACAGATACATTCTGTGTTTCCTATCCTTTATACGTTCAGAGGAAAGGGATTCCTTATCCAAACTGCACATATTCCTTGATTGCTTCTGCTTTTTCCATCTCCTCCACGTAAAGCACAGGCCCCTCTCCCTTGTAGGCCTTCTGATACTCAATGGCAATCCGCGCAGTCACTGTTACCCACTGGTTGTTCGACCAATTCACCGCTTCCGGAGACTTCGCCAGAAATCCCAAGAACACCGTATCATCCTCGCAGCAGGTCATCGCCTTGCGACCGGGGATGAAATTATTTTTCGGCATACCGAACGGGCGGTAGATCATCGCGGTAAACTTAACCATCTTACCCATATATCTATCAGGATTGTCCATCGCATCCATGAACCAGATGCCGTAGGACTTGGTATCCACTTCAATCACCGGCGCATCCAGATCGTAGGGCAGATCCTCCACGAAATCCTGACGGATCTCCTGACGCTCCTTACTCTCAAACACCAGCTCCGCACCGGTATTGATCGCCTTAATAATGCGCTTCATATTTAACAGATCCATCTCACGGTCTGCGCGATTGACAAACACTACCTCGGAGTTCTTCAGCATATTTACAAACTGCGAACGCATATTGGAATAATAGAGGAAGAAGGTGTTCGCGTCAATCAGCGTCAACTGCTGATACAGCGGCCAATTCTCCGGCAACGGAAGCTCCAACGGGTTCCACATACCGTTCCACTCGATTGCAACGCGCTCAAACTTCATCTCCTTTTCCAACTGCTCAAAAAGTTCGCGGGTCAACTGCTCTTCATCCTCCACCGTGTAGGTGATAATTCGATTTTTCTGCAGAAACGCCTTATCATACTCGGCCTCGCCCTCCTCGCAGATAATCAGCAGGGTATTGCCGCGCACCGCAAAATAATCTGCTGCCAGCGTTTCCTTGATAAACTCGGTTTTTCCGCTCTCCAAAAAACCGGTAAACATATATACGGGAATTTCACGTTTTCTACCTAACATGGTTGTCCTCCTAATATTCCTCTCTTATAGCCTTTCCAACTCGTCCAGGTTTGTTCCTGCTTCCAGCACATGACCGCATTCATCGCAGGCCTCATCCGATGCAAGTGTTCCGGTTAAACCGACTCTGCCGCCCATACGCACAAATACTTCCAGTTCGTTGCCACAATTCGGGCACTTTACTTCCACCAGTTTAGGGGTGACTTTTCCTTCTTCACATCCTTTTAAAATCATATCAGTACCTCGCTTTGTTTATATCTGTATTATATCGTGAAAAAAGCTGTTTGTCACCCTAAATTTGCGCTTGATTAACTATATCTCGCATTGCGTGTTTAAATTATATGACAAAATTGCATTGTTATTAAGTCGATAAATTCTAATTTTTATCAGAATTTTTATCTCCCCTATTGACACACGCCTTAAAACATGTTATGCTCGACAAAATTTCTGAAAGGACTACGACAATGACAGTTAAGAATTTTGTTCTCAACATGAATACTGTTCATATGCACGGCGTGGATACTATTTATTGGTATCGGTCGGGCTTGTATTGTCGTACCCAAATTTCAGTATAGTCTTTTTGTAGGATTATTGGATATTAGGATACTTACGGTGCAAGTCGATGGAAACTTCGATTTGCACCGTTTTTTTATATTTTTTTGGAGGTAAACCGTATGATTGCAAGCAAACTAAAGCCCAGCGATGAAATCAGAGTTTTATCACCGTCAAGAAGTCTATCCGAAGTGTGGCATGATGTGCACCATCGTGCGGTGGACTTTTGGCAGATACATTATGGGTGAATACTTCGACTATGAATTTGATCGCAATTTGGAGTCTTTGCTACAGACTGATGGAGCAGACACAATTAAAGCCAGTAATGAGAATCTAAAAATTGTTGTAGTCTCGCACTAAACAAAACAATGAATTACAAACTCACTTATTTAAGTCCAGCTAAGAAATGTCAAGAGGTGATTTGAAAAAAGTCAAAAAATTTGTGGTTTCGCTGTTTTGTAAAAAAGGG
>JAFSBP010000163.1 GCA_017437205.1 Lachnospiraceae bacterium | reverse complement strand
CTGATGATGACGATTCCGAACATCATTGACCCCTCTGTACCGGTGGGCAAGGATGATTCTGAAAATGTTGAAGTAAAGCGTTACGGAGAGCCGGTGGTTCCGGACTTTGATATTCCCTACCATACGGATATTATGGAGAAGTTTAAGGGCATCGATCTGGATGCTGCCAGAAAGGTAGCCGGAAACGGTTTTTACTATCTGATGGGCGACATTGCAAGACTGCACTCTGCAGTGATTTCCTATGCACGTGATTTTATGATTGACCGCGGATTTACCTACTGCGTACCGCCTTTCATGATTCGCAGCGAGGTGGTTACCGGCGTTATGAGTTTTGCTGAGATGGATGCTATGATGTATAAGATTGAGGGTGAGGATCTGTATCTGATCGGTACCAGCGAGCACTCCATGATCGGAAAGTTTATTGATACGATCATTCAGGAGCCTGAGCTTCCCTATACCCTGACCAGCTACTCTCCCTGCTTCCGTAAGGAGAAGGGCGCTCATGGTCTGGAGGAGAGAGGCGTTTACCGTATCCACCAGTTTGAAAAGCAGGAGATGATCGTTGTCTGCAAGCCTGAGGACAGCCCTATGTGGTTTGATAAGTTGTGGCAGAATACGGTTGATCTGTTCCGCAGCCTGGATATTCCGGTTCGTACTCTTGAGTGCTGCTCCGGTGATTTGGCTGACCTGAAGGTGAAGTCTGTGGATGTTGAGGCATGGTCTCCCAGACAGAAGAAATATTTTGAGGTGGGAAGCTGCTCCAACCTTGGTGATGCGCAGGCTCGCCGTCTGAAGATTCGCGTGAATGCGAAGGACGGAAAGTATTTCGCTCATACACTGAACAACACCGTAGTTGCACCGCCCCGTATGCTGATTGCATTCCTTGAGAATAACCTGCAGGCTGACGGCTCTGTACGCATTCCCGAGGCTCTGCGTCCTTACATGGGTGGAAAGACGGAAATTAAGGTAAATGCATAAATTTTTACGCGCTGTCGGGTTCAGCAACTGTAAAAGAAGACATGAGATGATGGAACTTCTGAAAAAAGCTGAATCCGAAGCAAAGCTTGTTCGCATTGTTCACGATGAGAATGGAGATGTCCGCGCACAGAAGCAGCTTTCTCTGGGGCGGAGGATTGGATTGTCGTTGTGTGGCACTATGGACGAATATGATCGGTTTGAGCCAGAGTTCTTCTTTCCGTATCATCAGGGAAACTGTATTACTTCTCAGGCGGCCTGTCAAATTCAGCGCCACGCGGAGAAGGCGGCCTTTTCCGGAATCTGCGATGAACATGGGCTGGGCGTGTCCTTGATCTTTTATCTGCAGAATCAGTTGGATTATCTGGAAAGAGAACTGAATCGGAATAAATATTGTCATATATCATCTGTTTTGATGAGTGGTCTCTCGGTGGAGGGAAAGGTGCTCTTGCCCACATACCATGATACGGAGAAAAAACTGAGTTTATTGCAGTGCGAGGATTTGTATACTATCGTTGAGTCTTGCTTTATGCCTTATGGGGTGGAGTGTGACCAGTATTCTATCATCGGTGAGATTACCGAGGTAGAAGAGGTGGAGAACGTTATTACCGGAGAGATGATTTATAGTTTGACGGTGAAGTGTAACGGCTTGAACTTCCAGGTGTGCATTAACCAGAAGGATCTGATTGGTCTTCCGGCACCCGGCAGGCGGTTTAAGGGCTCTGTCTGGATGCAGGGGTATGCAGCGTTTCAAGAAGATTAAAAGTTTACAAAAGGTGTTGTCAGGGGATTGACAACACCTTTTGTACATGCTATAATTCAACTGTACTAATACAAATAGTACAGTATGTACAGAAAAAATTAGAAAGTAATGATAAATTTTCGGAAAGGGGGATTATGGATGTTTCAGGTAGATGCAATGTCACGTATTCCGGTCTATGAACAGATCGTGGAGCAGATGGAACGTTTTGTGCTGGCGGGAATCATGAGGCCGAATGACAAGCTGCCTTCGGTGCGTAACTTATCAGTGGAATTAGCGATAAATCCAAATACGATTCAAAAAGCGTATACCGAGTTGGATAGGCGGGGAGTGGTCTGTTCAGTGCCAGGGCGAGGATCTTTTGTGGCGGCGGACGCAGTGGAAAGGATCGGGGGAAGTAGGCGGATGAAGCTAAACGAGTTGAAAGAGCTGATGCGGGAGTTGAAGCTTGCAGGAATCACTTATGGGGAAGTTGAGGAATGTTTTAAGGCGGTATTTGCAGAGAACGAAGACAGTAAATATGAGATGAGAGGGGGAAATATAAGTGATTAAAGCAGAAAATATAGTGAAAAAGTTTGATGGGTTTACTGCGCTAAATGGAATCACCTGCAGTATTCCCAGCGGATGTATCTATGGTATGGTTGGATCGAATGGCGCCGGAAAGAGTACATTTCTGCGGTTGATGAGCGGTGTTTATCGTCCGGATGAGGGGGAAATTGTCATTGATGGGGAGCCGGTATATGAAAACCCGTCAGCAAAGGGGAAGATTGCGTTTGTGCCGGATGAGCTTTATTTTCTTCCGGGTGCGACGATGGATCGACAGGCATTTCTGTATCGGTCGGTGTATCCTCGGTTTGATCAGGAACGCTACGAATATTTAGCGGAGGCCTTTGGGCTTGATCGAAAAAAACAGTTAAATACGTTTTCGAAGGGAATGCGCCGTCAGGCAGCGATCATTTTGGCAATTTCATGTAGACCGGAGTATCTATTCATGGATGAGACATTCGACGGTCTTGATCCGGTAATGCGCAACTTGGTGAAGGGATTGATTTGTCAGGATGTGGCGGAGAGAAATGCCACGGCGGTCATTGCATCCCACTCATTGAGAGAATTGGAAGACACTTGTGATCAGCTTGCGTTGCTTCATAAGGGTGGCGTGATACTGGAAAGTGATATAGGTAATCTGAAGACGTCTTTGTTTAAGGTTCAAATAGCGTTTAAAGATGAGTATGGAATCAGCCGTTTTTCGGGTATGCCGCTGTTGCATTTCTCAAAGAAAGGCTCGGTGACGAATCTGATTGCCCGCGGAGACCGTGAAGAATTGGTGATGAAGCTGAAGCAGATGGATCCACTGCTTTTGGATGTTCTTCCTCTTACCCTTGAGGAAGTGTTCACCTACGAGATGGAAGCGCTGGGATATGTCTTCCACGATGTATTGGAGGTGGAGTCATGAAATTGAAGAGAGAATTGAAAAATATGAAAAAAGAGATCGGCTTTAATCGGAAGCTGTATCTGGATGGTATCCGCCAGCTCCGGTTGGTGGGCATCATGGGGCTGGTGGTCTGCTGTGCAGCCGCTTTGTTGACGGCTATGGGTTACCATATCAATACTTCCATGTATGTGATAGATGAACTGGGAAATATGATTCGCAGAGCACCGCAGGGATTGACCCTTTTTCAGGCGCACTGGTCGTTGTTTTTAACGTTTCCTATTCTGGTTCCTGTAATGACGATGAT
>JAFSBP010000162.1 GCA_017437205.1 Lachnospiraceae bacterium | reverse complement strand
GAATGGAGTTGACTCTTACACAGGAAGGAAAGACACTGTGGTCAGAGAACATTGATTCGGAAAGAGGAATGACGAAAAAGGCATACTACCTTTGCAAGATCGGCGATGAAGATTTTTTGGCGAGATATCGCAGTTATCTGGCGGACGGCGCTTATCGGTACATCTTTGAGGTGTTTGATTTGGAGGGAAAACATATTCACTATGTGGATTATGACATGGTATTTTTGGGGGTGAATACTGCAGGCGGATATCCGGTAGATGCAGCGAGTCTGGGTGCGTTTTCTAACCGGATGAACAGCTACATGGGCAAAGGATTCCTTTTAGTTGCCAATACAGAGGGGGCGTATACCTATAGCACACTGGATATTCAAAAGACAGAGCAGGAACAGTTTTTGGAAGTGTTTTCCCCCGAGTCAGATTATGAGGACTGCAAGACTATTGCAGAGAAGGTATACCGCTACAATGTTCTGCATGATGAGTTTGAGGGTAATCAGGCGGTTGCTCTTGTTAAGCCGGAAGGATTTGACGACGCGGCAGAAGCGATGCTTTTGGAGAATGGAAAGCACCTGACCTACGGAGAAATGTTCTCGGAAGCTCGGGAAAGCTGGTTTGCAGATTATAATGGCTGGGCGATTCAAGTGGAGCGGTATCAGACCGACTATTCAAGTCCATTGGATTCAGAAAATGCAGTCTTCTATTATGCGGACGAAGAGATAGAGATGACGCCGGAGGAAATCGCGGCCAGAATGGTAGAGGTTCTGGTGGCGGAGGGCAACGCAGAGTCTGAGGATCGCACATTTGTTATCGGGACATACCGCGTATTAGAGCAGGAACTCATGAATAAGAGAGACAGCTGGAATCTATGCCTGAAAGACTGGAACAAGGCGGAGCCCAGCGTGCAGGCAAATCTTCGCGCATACATACGTGACTGGTTATTATACCGCGCTGAGGGAGCAGGATTTATTCCCGTGGGCGAGGATATGTGGTATTTTGTACCCAAGGGATACTATAGCTTCTCCGGAGCGGTTAACGGAAAGACCATGACTCAGATTATGAAGGAGATTCCGGAGCAGACCGCGGGAGGAAAGGTTCCGCTGGTGGCAGAGGGAGAAGAAGATAATTACATTTTTGTGTTAATGAAGCAGGACAATGTATATCGGCTGCAGAGCATAAAGGGAATGCAAAAGATGTTTGAGGGGAGATAAATGCGGTAAGTAAAAAGGTCGGAGCCATCAGGGTTCCGACCTTTTCCCCTCCGTGCAAATCTCTTTACGCGGAGGGGATTTCATTGGTAAGCATTAGCATCAAAAATTCTTTGGGTCATTTTAGTGCATCAGATTCCAAATAAGTGGACTTTATCACTTGTCTAAACCGCCACCTGCGTCGTTGTTCTCACTCACCGTAGCTACGGCTACACCTCGTTCGGAACGACTTGCAGGATGACGATTTATACGGCGTAAAAAGTCCAGGTATTTGAAAACTGCTACACTAATAGTTAACGTTGTTGCAATCTTTGTAGCTCTGCTTTTAGACGCTGAATTTCAGAGTCTTTTTCAGCCAGAGCAGAGTCTTTCTCAGCCAGAGCAGAGTCTTTCTCAGCCAGAGCAGAGTCCATTTTGGCCAAAATAGAGTTCTTTTCAGCCAGAGCAGAATCTAACTCAGCCAGCTTCTTTTCATACTTCATCTCAAGAATGTCGATATCGAGTAATAAAGATTCATCTGTCATATCGTTCAATTCCTCCATCTCAGCATAATGTGCATAGATGTAGTTATAGAGCTGCTTGGTAAGGCGCTGCAGCTTGTAGGCATCGTTTATGCTGATATTACCTGATTGATAGTTGGTTTCTATACTATCAAGTATATCATGTTCGATGAGATATTGCAATGCCTGTAAGTTCTCCGGACTGCGATTTTTTTGCAGAAGCTTGCGAAGTTTTAAAAGCTGAAAAGGAATCAGGACGATCAGCTTCTTTTGATTCAGTTCCTCTAGAGAGGTCTCGAGATACTTGAAAACAGGAACCTTATAGTCAAAATATCCCTGCCCTCCGAAATCGAGACGCAGAGTGTATGTATTCGGAATATCTTTAGTAGAGTAAAGGTAGATTATCTTTGGTTCGGGGAAGTGTAGTACGTGGTATTCCTCGGTGGAGGCGCGTCGGTGGTCGGCATGGTGGAAACCATATTCAAAGACGCGGAAGACGATGTCTTCATCCTTTTCCAACTGAGCCTCAATATGATAGCTGTACCGATTGTTTATGGTAATAATGGTGTCAGCCAACGTGCGGCGCAGCTCCGTATCCATAAACTCTGTCCAGTTGTAGGTTATCGTACTATCTTCCGGATAGTCAGTTTCGAAAAGACCGTTAATTAAGTTGATAACAGCCTTCGTAGATAAGGTAAGAATTTTTTTAAAGACCTTATCAAAGATGTGTGTATTTTTTGTGGTCATAATCAATCCTTTGCGGTAAGTGTGGGGAGAGATGACCCAAAGAATTTGTTGATAAGATATATCATATCACAAAAGGAATTAATTGTCAATAGGAGATTTGACATAAACTTTCTTTCTGAATCAGTTGAAATCCTTTCCGGTTTGGGCTATAATGTCCAAAGAAGCATCTGAAAGGAGCATTATATTATGAGTATGAACGGAGTTTCCTCCAGAGTTTTGGAGAGTGTTCTGGCGAAGGCGATGTCCACCGGAGCGGATTATGCGGAAGTGTTCTTGGAGCATACCGACGGGAAGGATATTTCGGTGCTGGATGGAAAGGTATATACCATCAGTGACCGTGTAATCTCCGGTGCCAGTGTACGAATTTATAAAGGACTGCGCAGCGTGTTTGCCAGCACGTCCGATATGAGTGAGGCAGGCCTTTTAAAATGTGCTGAGAAGGTGGCTGCGGTTTTGGGCGAGGGCAGTGCGCCCATGCACATCCGCCTGCGGGAGCGCATTTTCGGAGATGTACATCCGGTGCGTATCGTGCCGAATTCTGTAGCTAATCAGGACAAGATTGATCTGTTGAAGGAGGGCTGTGCGGCGGCGAAGGCTCACCATGAGAGCATCTCTCAGGTGCGCGGCGGTATTGCCGATGTGGACCACAAGATTACCATCGCGAACAGCGAGGGACTTCTTACAAGTGACCGTCAGATCCGCAGCCGGATCAGTGTCAGCGCGATTGCCAGCCGCGACGGCGAGAACCAGACCGGATATCATGCACCCGGAAAGCGCAGAGGCTTTGAACTTTACGAGACCATTGATCCGAAGGAAGTGGGCGTGATTGCGGCGGAGCAGGCGGTGACTATGCTAAACGCGGGCTACTGTCCGGCAGGAAAGATGACGGTTGCCATCGGAAATGGCTTCGGCGGTGTTATTTTCCACGAGGCTTGTGGACACTCTCTGGAGGCATCCTCGGTTGCTTACGGCCAGTCCGAGTTCTGCGGTAAGCTGGGCCAGATGGTGGCAAACCCGAAGGTGACTGCGATTGACGACGGCACCATTCCGAATGAATGGGGTTCCATTAACATTGACGATGAGGGTACGCCTTCCCAGAAGAACGTACTGATCGAGAACGGTGTGCTGAAGTCTTACATGATTGATAAGTTCAACGGACGTCGCATGGGCATGGCTCCCACCGGAAATTCCAGACGTCAGAGCTATGCGTATGAGCCCACCTCACGTATGACGAACACCTATATTGCGCCCGGAACGGATACCGAGGAGGAGATCATTTCTTCCATCGAGTACGGTCTGTACGCAAAGAAGATGGGCGGCGGTTCTGTAAATCCCGTGACCGGCGAATTCAACTTTGGAGTGGCTGAGGGCTACATGATCCGCAACGGAAAGATCTGCGAGGCAGTGCGCGGTGCCAGCCTGGTTGGCAAGGGCTCCGAGGTTATTCAGAATATTGATATGGTCAGCGACAATCTGGATATGTCTGCAGGCATGTGCGGATCATCCAGCGGAAGTGTTCCGACGAACGTGGGTCAGCCCATGATCCGTGTATCAAATATTACCGTCGGCGGACGTGGTTAAGGAGGAGCGAACATGAATTATCAGGAATTTAAGGATCTGGTTTTCGCAGAGGCGAAGGCTAAAGGTCTTACCGAATATGAGCTTTACTATGAGCAGTCTGCCTCTACCGAAGTAGGTGCGTTCGGCGGCGAGATCAATGCATTTTCCGGTTCCGATGACGCGGGCGCATGCCTGCGCTGTGTGTGCGGCGGTCACATTGGCTACGCGTCTACCAGTCTGTTTACTGAAGAGGAGGCGGTGAGTCTCGTGGAGCGCGCCATGGAAAATGCGTATTCTATGGAGAAAGAGGAGCCGGTGCTGTTCTGTCCCGGCGGTCTGACCTATGGAGAGACAAGCCCGAAGCCGGTGAATGATGTTTCCACCGCAAAGATGATCGAGCTGACCTTGGATATGTTAAAGTGCATGAGTGAGGCGGACGAAAAGGTTTCTCCTTCATCTCAGGTGTCCGCAGTGGTTCAGGAGAATACCACCTGCTTGGACAATTCCAACGGAGTACATCTTAAGGAGTCCTTCCGTATGGCAGCGTTCATCCCTCAGATCATCGTGACCGACGGCGCGGAGACCTCCGACGCGTATAAGATTGAGCTGGGCAGTCTGGACGAGATAGATCTTAAAGATCTGGCACAGACCGTGGCGAAGAAGGCGCTGGATAAGATGGGAGCAGGCGTTCCCGACAGCGGAAAGTATCCGCTGGTGTTGTCACACGAGGCCATGAGTAGCATGCTTGGCGTATTTTCTGCAGCATTCTCCGCAGAAAATGCACAGAACGGCATGTCCTTAATGAAGGATAAAGAGGGGACGAAGGTTGCGGCAGATTGTGTGACCGTGATGGATGATCCTTTCTATAAAGACAGTTTTAAGCAGTCCGCGTTTGACGGTGAGGGAACCCCTACCCGCACAAAGGCGGTAATTGAGAACGGCGTGTTGAAGACATTGCTTCACAGCATGGCGACTGCGGCGAAGGCAGGTGTGGAGTCCACCGGAAACGCAGCCCGCGGTGTAAATTCCCCCATTATGGTAAGACCGTCCAACTTCTTCATTCAGCCGGGAACCGACACTCCCGAGGAGTTGTATGCGAAGGCCGGAGACGGCGTTTTGGTGACCAGTGTGGGTGGACTGCATGCAGGTGCTGACTTTATCACCGGAGATTTCTCTCTGCAGAGCAGCGGATTCATGATCCGCGGCGGAAAGAAGGCAGAGCCGGTGAAGTCCTTTACCATTGCCGGAAACTTCTACCAGATGCTGAATCAGATCACTGCACTGGGCAATGATCTGGAACTGGGCTTGTCGGGACTGGGTGCCCCCAGTGTGCTGGTCAGCGAAATTATGGTGGCAGGAAAGTAAACGATGAATTATAAATTACTTGCATTAGATATGGACGGGACTGTGTTAGCTCCGGACTCGTCCATCACTCCCCGGACAGTCGATGCGATCAACGAGGCGCTTGCGTCCGGGTTTCATGTGGTGTTCTGCACCGGAAGAAGTGTGGCGGAGATGGGGCCGTATCTCGGACTTTTTCCGAAGATGCGCTACATCATCTGCAACAACGGCACCCGCACGGTGGATCT
>JAFSBP010000161.1 GCA_017437205.1 Lachnospiraceae bacterium | reverse complement strand
GTCAGACCAGAGATTTGCCGCCACCTTCCTTCAGATTCGCAGTCACCCACGACACCCTTGGTCTTGGCTATATCCTTCCCACTACTAGGGCGGATTTGGGACTTTCACCCTTTAGAAACGTGCGCCGCAAGGCGCACATAAATATTTCGAGTCGGGTGCACAGGCACCCGACTCGTTCTTCGTCTCAACTCATTTTTCTGTTAATGATCTAACCTCTTCCTCTGCAGGCATCACCTTCAATGCACCTTTTCTCGTGGTGATGATGGATGCCGCCGCATTGGCAAACTTCAGCATCTCTTTCAGATCGCTCTCCTTCAAATCCTCAAGCCCCTTTTCCAGAACAAAATGCAAACAGCTTCCAAAGAAGGTATCTCCTGCTCCGGTCGTCTCGATGGTCTTTTCCTGAATAAATCCGGGCACTTCCACCCGCAGGTCCTTATAATAAGCGCGACTGCCTTCTTTTCCCATGGACAGTAAGATCAGCGGAACGTGGTACTTATCCTGAAGAATCTTGATTCCCTTGTCAAAGTCTTCCTCTCCGGTAAACCACTGGATTTCATTGTCCGAAATCTTTAACACATCACAATAATGCAGACCGTAGTCCACCTGTGTCTTTGCATTTTCCAGGGTATCCCACAGTGACTCACGCAGGTTAGGATCAAAGGAAATCAACAGACCGTTTTCCTTTGCCATATCCAGCGCCCGCTTCGTCGCCTCTCTCACCAACTCATGGGTCATGGAAAGGGTTCCGAAGTGGAACATCCGCGCAGACCGAATGGCCTCCTCACTCACCTCATCCGCACGAAGCATCATGTCCGCACCTGGATTGCGATAGAAGGAAAAGCTTCTCTCACCGGTTTCATCGTTGGCGACAAAGGCAAGGGTCGTTCTCACCTCTTTGTCCATCAAAAGGCCTGCCGTATCAATATCGATCTCATCCAACACCTTCTTCAGCTGATGGCCGAAGATATCCTCTCCCACTTTTCCGATAAACGCGGTTTTGTGTCCCAGCTTGTTCAGCATCGCCAGCACATTGCACACTGCTCCACCGGGATTCGCCTCAAACAGAGGATTCCCTTGGGCACTGATTCCGTTATTGATAAAATCAATCAATAATTCGCCCAAAGCGACTACATCATATTTTTTCATTCTTAACCCCTTTCAAACATCCGCTTCCTTTACAATTATTTTGCCACCGGATACTCGTTGCACAGCAGACGATAAGGAGCCTCATCCTCCTCGATCTCAGGGAATCTGCCCATGGGAGGATTAAAGCGGTTGTCCGTGTTGTCATCATTACACTGGCTCACCTCGCCGAGAAGCACAGGACCGGTACCCTCCTCCACAGAAAAATCATGGTACAAAAACTGCTGTACATGGATACTCTCACCGGGAGTCAGGCGAATCTGAGTACCCGCAGGTACGGTGTAAGTGCGTCCGTCGGTATGTACGGTCACATCGGACTCGTAATCAATCTCCTCGTTCTCCAGAGAATTATACACACGGATCAGCACGTTTCCGCCACCGCGGTTAATGATATCCTCAGTCTTAAACCAGTGGAAATGGTTGGGTGCATACTGACCTTCTTTTAAGTACAACAGCTTCTCCGCATAAACCTTCGGATACTTCTCCTCCATCGCACGGTTGCCGTTACGAATGGTGATCAGGGAGAATCCCATATTGTCAAAGTCTCCCATACCGTAATCGGTGATATCCCAACCCAACATACAGTCACGAACCTCATCATACTCGTGACCGATGGTCTGCCACTGTTCGGGTGTAAAATGACAGAATGGCGGCAGATAGCAATGATATTTCTCACACATTGCCTCCAGCTCTTTTAATGCCTTATTGATCTCTGAACGCTTCATTCACTTTCTCCTCCAAGATATTGATTCAGCCATTCGATGCTCCACTCCATCCAGCGCGCATTGTACTCGCTGGGGGTTCCAACTTCCTCCGTGCAAACACTCATTCCATGTCCACCCGTAGGGAGCACATGATACTCAAAGGGAACATTCGCCGCCGACAGTGCCATACACATTTTCAGGCTGTTCTCCACCGGAACTCCCTTATCCGCAGCGGTGTGCCAAATAAAGGCAGGCGGTGTCTGCTCATCCACATGCTTGTCCAGACCAAACCAAGCATACTTTTCACTGCCTTTTTCTGCTCCGCTGACTTTCTGAATGGAACCTACATGGGCATATTCATCCGATGTGATCACCGGATATCCCAAGATCATCGCATCCGGCCGAATATGGTCTGTACGTCCGAATTTCTCCAAAAATTCCGGCTCATTGTAAAGGGTTCCGAGGGATGCCGCCAGATGGCCTCCCGCTGAAAATCCGCACACTGCGATCCGATCTGCTGCTGTATTCAGCTCATTTGCATGCTTGCGAACGTGAGCGATCGTCGCCGCCAGCTGACAAAGCGGATAGAAATCCTTTGCCTGCTCTCCAACAATATAATTTAAAATAAAGATATTATATCCTGCTGCAAAATATGGCTTAGCCACCGGCTCAGCCTCTCTGGCCGACACATGAGCATAGCCGCCACCGGGACAGATGATGATCGCCGGATGCTTAATCGGCTCAGCACCGGTTCCCGGATAAGTATGTATCCACGCGGTGACACTGCACTCACCAATGCCTTCCGGCACAAATTCAAATACGTTCATATCTTCCTCCTCAAATATATGACTTTATTTTACCTTCCATCCTGTGGTTGGTAAACCTGCAAAAACTTTGCCAGTATAAAATCAGTTATATTCTCTCGCTTTTTCGGATAAATGTCAAGTTAAATATCTAATGCTTTTAACACTGAAATGCTCACATCGCACATTTCAAGCGTCCTCATCTCCAAAAAAACCGGAGCATGATTGATACGTTTTTTCCCCCATGCCCAGAAAAATGATGCGTAGGATATAGTCATTCCCAACCAGTCAGATATTTCATAGTGATTTTTTAGTCCTTCTCCCGGCACATTAATCACTTGATGAACGTGGTATGCAACGGTCCTCTTTCCCACAATCTCATACCACATACTTCGCGTATATCTGGATCGGAAGACAGAATTATTGGTCGCATGACCCACATCCAATACAGCTCCCACTCGATTTTCTCCAAGATACACGTTGAGTGCATCAATCCACATCAGACATTCTTCCGGATTAACGCCAAAGAGCCGCTCCCCGTTATTCTCCTTGTGCTGCTTTATCATATGCAGGTTTTCAATACCTATCTTTGTCTTCCCGGAAAGTTTTTTCAATCCCTTAATATAATGACCAAGATACTGTCTCCAGTATGCTCCGTCAACAAGCATGTCCTTTACGCTTGCTCTTGGCACATGGACAGTCACTCCATCCGGATTAAGTGCAAGCACTATCTCAATTGCCCGATACCAGCGTTCTATCCCCTGTATCACGCCGTCAGTCAACCGCAATTCCGGCAAATGGCAGGACAGGTACCGCCCTCCCCGCTCTCTCCAAACGCTTACCTTCTCCCGGATGATTGGATAATGTTCTAAATCTCTTTCGTTTCTCAATTGAATGTCAATATTCCTTATACCAATTCTAGTCGCATAATCGATATCATTTTCCGGATCAAAACAGGAGATTCCAATCTGTCCAAGCACGTCCCGACACCATGCCCTATCAATTTCAAAAACCCGGTCATAT
>JAFSBP010000160.1 GCA_017437205.1 Lachnospiraceae bacterium | reverse complement strand
TTTTTGATGATTTTTGTGTCTGTAAATTTGGGACTTGGAGTGTTCAATCTTATCCCGATTCCCCCATTGGATGGGTCTCGGATACTTGGATTGATTCTTCCGGAAAAGTATTATTTTGGTTATATGCGCTATGAGCGGTATGGATTGTATGTGTTGATGGCAATCATTCTGATAGAAAACCTCACGAATATTGACATCTTGCCGTTGAATGAGTTTAAGACAATGATTGGCACCTGGATGCTGAAAATAGCGGCATTTTTGGTAGGAGTTCCCACGTAAAGTTGAAGAAAGTATTAATTAAGTATTACATTTGCGCAGAAAAGTTGACGGAAGTCTTTTTTTAGGATAGAATACGGGTGTGCGAGAACATTGCAGGGAAATGGAGATTTGCATGAAGGCGACGGTAATCATCCCCAATTATAATGGAAAAGCGTTTATGCAGGATTGTCTGACTGCCCTTGCAGCACAGACCGGCAGCGATTTTGAGGTGCTGGTAGTGGACAATGCATCGACAGACGGGAGCGCAGATGATCTTGAATGTTTATGCCCCGGAGTGAGAGTGCACAAGCTGGATAAGAATTATGGCTTTAGCCGGGCGGTAAATGAAGGAATCCGCCTGTCCGAGAGCGAATATGTGATTCTGTTAAACAATGACACCATTCCATTTTCGGACTATGTGGAGCAGTTGATTCGGGCAATGGATGTTGATTCGCGGATATTTTCTGTCAGTCCGAAGATGATTCAGGCTTATCACCGGGATCTTCTGGACGATGCGGGAGACTCATATTGTCTTCTCGGTTGGGCATTCCAGCGTGGTGTAGGACAACCTGTAGATCGATTTTCCAAAGGTGAGCAAATATTTTCTGCCTGTGCCGGTGCAGCTATCTACCGCAGAGCGGTGTTTGAGGAGATTGGATATTTTGATGAGCGCCACTTTGCCTATTTGGAGGACATTGATGTGGGGTATCGCGCATTGATTCACGGATATGTGAATCGGTATGAACCGGCGGCAAAGGTTTACCATGTGGGTAGCGGAACCAGCGGCTCTAAGTACAATGCGTTCAAGGTAAAGCTAACCTCACGAAACAGTGTTTATTTGAATTATAAGAATATGCCCATTCCCTTTTTAGCCTTAAATGCCCTTCCTCTTTTGGCGGGATGGTTAATCAAGATGCGTTTCTTCCAAAAGTTGGGATTTGGTACAGAATATAGAGACGGATTAAAAGAGGGGTTTCGCACGGCGCGAGAGTGTAAAAAAGTTCCGTTTCGCTTTTCTCACCTGTGGAATTATATTTACATCGAATTTCTTTTGATTGCAAATACCGTTATCTATGGGGTTGAGTTTATACGGAGAAGAAAGTTTAGGTCAAAAACGGCAGCTTAGGGGAAATAAAAGTTGTCAGATCAGAGGTCAGGATGATTGAAGATAATCAAAAACGATTAAATCAGCTTCATGTGGTGATTGATGCGTTGATCATCATTGTTTCGTATACGCTGTCTTATCTGCTCATATTTGGGTGGGGAAGCGGATTGTCAGGTTACAATGTGCGCTTTTATTTTTCGCATTTGATCGCAATTGTTCCGGGGCTGCTACTCCTCTATTGGATGAATAAGCTGTACACGCCGAAGCGTGTTCAGGGCAGACGGAGGGAACTTGCAAATTTGGTATGGGCCAGCGGAAGCGGTTTGCTTTTGTTTATGGCGTATTTGTATTTGGGAAAAGAAGAATTGATGCATTTTTCCCGGCGGTTGATTTTATACTTTTTTGTGATTAATCTGATTTTTGACTATGGATTTCGGATGTGTTTGCGAAATGCATTAAGGCGTATCCGAAAAAAAGGATATAATCAGAAAAATGTTTTGTTGATTGGATATAGCCGTGCTGCACAGGCATATATTGACCGTGTAAGAGAGAATCCGGTGTGGGGTTATAATATCCGCGGTATTCTTGATGATTATGCTCCATGGGGGACTGATTATAAGGGTGTCCGTGTTTTGGGAAAAACCGATCATTTGGATGAAATATTGAAAATAGGTCGTTTGGATGAGATTGCAATTACTCTCGGCTTACAGGAATATGATAAGCTGGAGAGAATCGTTGTTTTATGCGAAAAGTCCGGTGTACACACGAAGTTTATTCCTGACTATTTGAAAATCATTCCGACCACACCCTATACGGAGAATCTGCTGGGACTGCCTGTGATCCATATTCGTTATGTGCCGTTAAATGATTCTTTTAATCGAACACTGAAGCGCACAGTGGATATTTTTGGAGCGATAGTTGCGTTGATTATATTCAGCCCGATTATGTTGATTGCGGCGATTGGGGTGAAGTTATCATCTCCGGGACCTGTTTTCTTTAAGCAGGAGAGAATCGGTCTGCATAACCGCCCGTTCATGATGTATAAGTTCCGCTCTATGGCCCAGCAGACAGAGGCTGATGAGGCAAAGGGGTGGACAAAAAAGAACGATCCGCGTGTGACCGGATTCGGTCGATTTATTCGGAAGACCAGTATTGATGAGCTCCCCCAGATGTGGAATGTGTTGAAGGGTGATATGAGTCTGATCGGACCGCGCCCGGAGCGGCCTCAATATGTGGAAAAATTTAAAGAAGAAATTCCCCGTTATATGGTGAAGCATCAGGTACGCCCCGGAATTACCGGATGGGCGCAGGTCAATGGATATCGCGGAGACACATCGATAAGTAAGCGGATTGAGTGTGACCTATATTATATTGAGAATTGGTCCATCGGTCTTGATTTTAAGATTATTTTCCTTACATTTTTTAAGGGATTTATCAATAAGAATGCGTACTAAAAGTGCGGGAAGGAGGAAATATGAGCAAGGAATATCTTAAAGACGAAGAATTTAAGTGGAATGAAGATCCGGATTTGGATGATAATGCGGATGAGTTTGATGATAGCTTTGATGATGTAGACGACAGACCTAAGAAAAAAAAGAAATCGGTAAAGAAGAACACTGCATCAAAAGGCACTGCATCGAAGAGTGCGTCAAAGAAAACCGCTAACGTTGTATCAAAGAATAATGCAGGAAAGAAAACCGTATCTGCCGAAAAAAAAGGAAAAAAGAAAAAAGCTTCTGCGAAGAAGAAACGGCGTCGAGCATTGATTGTCGTTCTGGCGATTTTAGAGATAATGGCATTAGTGGTGGTAGGATTTGCTCTGTTTGTTTACAAAGGACTCGAAGACAAAGTAGAGGAGATGAACAAAATACCCGATAAAGATGGTAACATCGGTCCCAGTTTCCAAGTGGAAAATGTGGATGTGAATGATCTGGATCACGGAGTCTTGGAGACACTGAAGGGATATACGACTTACGCGGTGCTTGGTCTCGACCAGAGAAGTCAGGATGACTATAACAGCGGGCAGAGTGATGTGATGATTTTGCTCAGTGTGAACAATGATACCGGCGAGATCAATATGGTGTCAGTGTATCGAGATACATGGCTTCAAATTGATGCCAGCGGTACGTTCGCAAAAATCAATGCGGCATATAACCGGGGAGGTGCATATCAGGCACTTCAGGCTTTAAACACCAATCTGGATCTTAAGATTGACCATTTTGTTACGGTAAACTGGAAAGCGGTAGCAGAGGTCATTGATCTGATGGGTGGAGTGGATATCGAAGTTACAGAGTCGTTGTTCAATGCGAAAGACCAGCATGGCGGAAGTCTTTTAAACAGCTATATTTGGACGACGGCAGCACAGCTTGGCATGGAAGATAAGGTGGCTTATCCTACCGGTCCCGGATATCAGACACTGTCCGGTGTGCAGGCGGTTGGCTTGTGCCGAATCCGCGGTGCGAATTTGATGGATTACGGTCGAACCGCGAACCAACGTCAGGTTGCAATGCAGATGTTTGAGAAGGCAAAATCTATGTTGAAAAAAGGAATGCTCCCTAAGTTGTGGGAAATCGCCAATACTGCAGTGGAATATGTGCGGACAGACATTACCTATCAGGAAATCAAGAGCCTAATTCCGAAAATGTCAGATTATTATCTGAATGCATCTGAGGGATTTCCGTTTTCAGGAATGCGGGGTGGCTATACATTTGAATATTGGGGTGAGTCCATTGTTGCAAAGGATTTAGTTGCCAATGTCACGAAATTACACCAGATATTATACTCAAATGAGCAGTATGTGCCCTCGGAAACGGTAATTAATCTCAGTAAGCAGCTTTCAGAGATGACCGGTATTTACGCAAACTAAAACAATATTTAGAGTAAAGTAAGGTACAGGCTGCAGTAAACGAAACCAGTTTGCTGTAGCTTGTATTTCTTATGTGCGCCTTGCGGCGCACGTTTCTAAAGGGTGAAAGTCCCAAATCCGCCCTAGTAGTGGGAAGGATATAGCCAAGACCAAGGGTGTCGTGGGTGACTGCGAATCTGAAGGAAGGTGGCGGCAAATCTCTGGTCTGAC
>JAFSBP010000159.1 GCA_017437205.1 Lachnospiraceae bacterium | reverse complement strand
TGAATCTGGGTGTCATCATCACTCTCAGTAAGTGTCATCGCCTGAACCGTCTCTCCGGTCTTCACATCAAACACCATCAATGTAGGTTGCCTCAACCCACTACCTTCCCCGCAGATGATCTCAATCCGATCCATTTTCTCATCATACCTTATTTTATGGAAACTTATCCCCGAATCCTCGGACGCAATCTTCTGCATCTCTTCCATATGAAGAATCGTTTTTTCACAGCTCCCCGCATCCTCAACCGTCTCATAGGGAATGCGATAGATTGCCCAATATTGCTTTACACGTGAACTGTCAACATCTTTTTCTCTTCTTTCGACCAAAAGATAACAATCCTTCTCTGTGATCAGGCTATAGGTCGAAAAGGACGGTATCGATTCCACAGGTGATATACTGTATGCATAGACACTTCCATCTGTGCGCTTAAACATCTCAACCTTCACGTAACCACTTTTTTCCGGGATTGGAATACGAAACTCATTTTGCAGAATCTTCATCCATTGCTCCACATCGCTGTCCCACATGCCCGAATCTGAATAGATCTGCAGCGTACCGATGTTCACACTGATAGACATAGGATAATATTCAAAGTAATCCTTCAGGTCAACAATTTCGCTATAAGACAGCTCTGTCCCTGCATGTTGCGCCACATCGAGAAGCACAGGAGCCCATTCACCGCCATCCTTTTCCAGATCAATCGATCCTGTCGTATGTATGCCTCCTCCGGAGTATACTCCAATGTTCAAATATTCCTTGTTCTCCACCGGTGTTTCCAGTTTCTTTTCTCTATAAATATAGTCCGTCTCCGAGATCCCTTCCGCCGGTCGATAAGCAGTATCCCAGTACAGGTACCCACTCCCTGTCGGCGCACCCAACTGATGCCTCACTGTCAGCCCGTTGATGGCAGATTTGTCCCCAAACAGCACGGTCTCCTCATACTGAATCTGCTTTCCGCTTTCATTCAGCCGGACGAAACCGGTCACCCCAAGACCGATACAGAGTACGGTCACCAAAACCGCTATCCATAAGCTTTTACGCATTGTTCTCACCCCTCTTCATTTTCGGTCAGATCACGCAGCACCTTAACCACACGGTCCGCGCGATATCCATAGGTCTCCTTCACATAATCCATCAACTGCTTTCCTTCCTCCTCCAGTTCCAGTGTGGTCACATCGCCCACTACCCGGCCCTTGCGGATGAGGATAGCTCTGCCGATAAAGTTTTCTACCTCCTCCAACAGGTGCGTGGACAAAATCACCGTCTCATTTGGCTCAAGGATTCCCAAAAGCACCTTGTAGAAATCCTCCCGGTTGAACACGTCATTTCCGGCAAAGGGCTCATCCATCAGGATATAATCCGCGCCCTGACACAGGCTGAGAATTACCTCAAACTGATTTTTCTGTCCTGTGGAGAAGGTCTTTATCGGACGCTTGCAGGGCAACTCAAAGAAATCCATCAGTCCTTTAAACCGCCGCTCGTTAAACTTCGGAAAATACTCCGCGTAAAATTCCGCGTGGCTGTTTGCACTTAAATTAGGAAAGAAAGAGTGCTCATTGGTCGCAAACGAGATGCGGTGAATGTTTTTTCTGGTAAT
>JAFSBP010000158.1 GCA_017437205.1 Lachnospiraceae bacterium | reverse complement strand
AGAAAGATTCAATCGTTACCAAACATTTAAGCGAGGAATATATGGCGGGAAAGAGTGAATTACCGAAAAGTTACGAAGAACGGATGGAGCGAATGCTGGGACAGGATTTTCCGGCTTATTTGGAGTGCCTTAACAGAAATCCTTTTCATGGCATCCGTGTAAATACAGCAAAACTATCCCAAAAAAGATTTAAAGAAATTGCACCGGTCGTTCTGAAAAAGGAAGTTCCCTGGTGTCCTCAGGGCTATTACTATGAGAAGGATGAGAAGCCGGCGAAGCACCCTTACTATTTTGCCGGGCTTTACTATCTTCAGGAGCCCAGTGCGATGACACCGGCATCCCTTCTTCCCATCGAGCCGGGCGATAAGGTATTAGATCTCTGTGCCGCGCCCGGTGGAAAGAGTACACAGGCTGGAAGCCGATTAAACGGAGAGGGGCTTTTGGTATCCAACGATGTGAGCAATTCCAGAGCGAAGGCTCTGTTAAAGAATATTGAACTGTTTGGTATCGGAAATGTTCTTCTGACCAATGAATATTCACAGAAGCTTGCCACCCGTTTTCAGGGATATTTTGATAAAATTTTGATCGATGCACCCTGCTCCGGTGAGGGCATGTTCAGAAAAGACAGCGCGGTGATGAAGGCGTGGGAACGCAATGGCCCTGACTATTTCTATGCGATTCAGAAAGAAATCGTTCGCGACGCGGTGAAGATGTTAAAGCCCGGCGGATATATTTTGTACTCCACCTGTACATTTGCTGTGCTGGAGGACGAGTGCGTGATCTCGGGACTGCTCAATGAGTTTCCCTTCCTTGAGTTGGTGGATATTCCGGAAAGCTTGGACTGGGGATTTGTTCCCGGTCTTACCGAGCATGAAAACATTCCATATCCGAACCCGGAACTGAGAAAATGTATGCGTCTTTACCCTCATAAAATTGAGGGAGAGGGACATTTTGTTGCACTGTTGCACTGGAAAGAGGACGACAGTGAAGCTTCTGCCGATCGTAAAAACTCGTTTAGCACCAAGGCGGAAGGCAAGCTGGCTAAGCAAGACAACCTCCGTTTCTTGGACAAGAATCCGGATTTCGCGGATTTTTGTAAATTGATCTCTTCAGATTTTATGGAGAAGGGTTTGCTTGCAACGCAGGAAACCAGAATTTATCTGCGTCCTTTAGGTCTTCCCAATCTGACCGGGCTGCGCTATCTGCGAAATGGCTTGTTGATGGGAGAATTGAAGAAGAACCGCTTTGAGCCTTCTCAGGCCCTTGCCATGTATCTGAAGGCAGAAAATTTTGCAAACACCGCCTCATTTTTAGCGGATGATGTGCGCGTGGTGAAGTATCTGAAGGGCGAGACCATCGACTGTGACGGTGCCGATGTACGCGGCGAAAACGGTTGGTGTCTGGTCTGTGTGGACGGTTATCCTCTCGGATTTGCGAAAAGAAGCGGCACTACGCTGAAGAACAAATACTTTGCACCTTGGAGATGGCTATGATTTTAGAGAAAAAGGCTATAGATGCGTTTATCTTTGATTTAGACGGTACCCTCATGGATTCTATGGGGGTCTGGCGTGAGATTGATGTGGAATTTTTAGGAAGATTCGGGATGCCGGTGCCGGATGATTTGTTGGAAAATATTGAAGGCATGAGTTTTTCCGAGACAGCAGTCTATTTTCGTGATGTGTTAGGGATTCCACTCACCATTGAAGAAATCTGTGATTGTTGGAACGAGATGGCGATGTACAAATACAGCCATGATGTGCTTCCCAAACCGGGCGCGAAGGAGTTTGTTCTGCGTGCGAAGGAGCTGGGTATCCCAATGGCGATCGCTTCCAGCAATTCTGTTCCGCTCATTGATGCGGTATTGAAGCGAAACGGAATGGAGGACTGCATTGACGCAGTGGCAATTTCCTGTGAGGTTCCGAAGGGAAAGCCGGCTCCGGATGTGTATCTGCTCGCTGCAAAGCGAGTGAATGCCGATCCTTCCCGCTGTGTAGTGTTTGAGGATATTCTCCCCGGAATCATCGGTGGAAAAGCGGCCGGAATGCAGGTGATCGTCATGGATGATCAGCACTCGGTACAGAGTAGAGAAGAAAAAGAAGCGTTGGCTGACGGATATATTGTCAGCTTTGACGAGATAGAATTGAGGTAATGACAGTGAAGAACGGTTGGTTGCCGGTGAGCGCAGAGGAGATGCGAGACCGCGGTTGGCAGGAAGTGGATTTTATTTATATCACGGGTGATGCGTATGTGGATCATCCGTCTTTTGGTCCTGCCATCATCAGTCGTGTGCTGGGAAAAAATGGCTATCGGATCGGCATGATTCCTCAGCCGGACTGGAAGGATGAGCAGTCGATTCAGGTGTTTGGGCGTCCCCGTCTGGGCGTACTGATTTCTGGCGGAAACATGGACTCCATGGTGAATCATTACACGGTTTCCAGAAAGCACCGCAGCACGGACGCTTACAGCCCCGGCGGCTTGATGGGAAAACGCCCCGATTATGCGGTGGTTGTTTACGGCAATCTGGTCCGCAAGGTGTTTAAAGACATTCCCGTGATCGTCGGCGGTATCGAAGCCAGTTTGCGGAGAATGGGCCACTATGATTATTGGTCGGACAAGGTAAAGCATTCCGTGCTGGTGGATTCGCAGGCCGATTTGATCAGCTATGGCATGGGTGAGCGATCCATTGTGGAGATCGCAGATGCGCTGAATGCCGGAATCCCGGTGAGTGAACTGACCTATATCCGTGGAACAGTTTATAAGACGAAGAATCCGGAAATCGCGCTGATGCAGCGTGTCTTAGAGACTTCCGGAGATGAAAAACAAGCTTTTTATGAGGATGCAGTGCTTACTCTACCGGAATACGATCAAATCACATCGGATAAGAAGGCTTACGCAAAGAGCTTTCTCATACAATATCAGAACACCGATCCGTTTACGGCGAAGATTTTGGTAGAGAAATACCACGATCACCTCTATGTGGTTCAGAATCCGCCTGCATTGCCACTGTCTACCGAGGAGATGGATGCGGTCTATGATCTGCCTTACATGAGAGAGCCTCATCCCATGTACGATGAGCTTGGCGGTATTCCCGCAATGCAGGAGATTCGGTTCAGTCTGATCAGCAACCGAGGATGTTTCGGAAGCTGTAGTTTCTGTGCATTGACCTTCCAACAGGGAAGGATCATTCAGGTGAGAAGCCACGAATCTTTGATTAAAGAGGCAGAAATTCTCACGAAACATCCTGATTTCAAGGGATATATTCACGATGTAGGCGGTCCCACCGCTAACTTCCGCCACACAGCGTGCAAAAAGCAGTTGACCAAAGGTGCCTGCGGACATCGCCAATGCCTGTTCCCGAAGCCCTGTCCCAATCTGGACGCGGATCACAGCGATTATATTCAGTTGCTTCGCAAACTGCGCTCGCTTCCGAGGGTAAAAAAGGTCTTTATCCGCAGCGGTATCCGGTTTGATTATCTGTTGGCGGACAAGTCCGATGCGTTTCTTCGGGAACTGTGCAAGTATCATGTGAGCGGACAGCTGAAGGTTGCACCGGAGCATGTTTCCGATGTGGTGCTTCAGAAGATGGGCAAGCCGGAGCATCATGTGTTTAAGACATTCTGTGAGCGATACAAAAACGTAAATGAGCAGCTTGGGCTGAAGCAATATATGGTGCCGTACCTCATGTCCTCCCACCCGGGAACGACCATGAAGGAGGCGGTGAAACTGGCCGAGTATGTGCGTGATCTGGGCTATATGCCGGAGCAGGTGCAAGATTTTTACCCCACGCCGTCCACGCTTTCCACGTGCATGTACTATACCGGACTTGACCCAAGAACGATGGAGCCTGTGTATGTGCCCAAGAACCCCCACGAGAAAGCTATGCAGCGCGCACTGATCCAGTACCGTGATCCGAAGAATCGTGCGCTGATCGAGGAAGCGCTTAGGATGGCCGGACGGGAGGATTTGATCGGATTCGGAAAGGAATGTTTGATCAGACCGGTGAAAGAGAGTCGCAATGAAACAACTAGCCGACTGGGATATACACGCCCTGCAGGAAGCAATCTGCAAAATAACAACAAAAGGTTGTCCGGAAAGCAAACGGCAGAAAAATCCCCCAAAAAGAAAACGATTCGCAATATTCACAAAAAGAAATAGCGAACAGACAGAGGATAAACCATGGAAAAAGGAACCCACGGATATCTGGATCGGAAGCGAAAATCACTCCAAATCAAAGCAATCATCAATCTGTTGGTGATTATCGTGCTCTTTGTGACCGGACTGCTTCTGACCAAAACAAAAAGCAATTATTTTACCGTTGTAGCTGTTCTGATGACGATACCGTTGGCCTATTTTATCACCGGGCTGGCGTCAATCGGGTCATTTCGCTCCCTTGGCAGCGAAAAAATGCAGGAATTTTCTGCACTGACCGTCGGGAGAGACTTAAAGACAGTCACAGCGTTTGATCTGATTTTGACCGTCAAAGAAAAGCAGATGTACGCAGGAGCGGTCTTATT
>JAFSBP010000013.1 GCA_017437205.1 Lachnospiraceae bacterium | reverse complement strand
TGATTACCGCATTCGGGGAGGTCAGTGTGAAAAGCAGAATAAAACATGTATTGAGTTTTAAGAAGCCCGCAGTTTGGATGGGCGCGGCATTTGCAGTGGTGTTGGTGGTCGCGTTGGTGGTGTTTGGGACGAACGGACGGGCTGAGGATAAAAAGGTTATGGATGGTAGTGAAGTCGTTGAAAATGAAACCTCGTCGGAGCTGGAAGAACCGACAGCCGAATCAGAGGAGACGACAGTAGGTACCTCCGATCAGATCACTGTGGTTACAAAAATTCCGTCACGAACGCAACCGTCAAACCAGATGGATGGGTTGACCAATGAGCTTTGGCTAAAAATGTTGAGTCGGATCGACAGTTCATCGAAAGCATGTTGTCCGAAAGATGCCGGACGGGACGAGAATGTGAGACATCAGTTTAATGAGCGCTACGATGTGGAGATGGTGCTGGAAGCGTTTAAGTACATGGATTCATATAGTGTCAGTGCCTTGTACAATGGTGAGACGGTCGCGGATTTTGCCTGGGGCTGGGCGAGCTATGCTTGGACAGATGGGCTGATAAGCTATGAGAATGTAGATGAGGACTATTTTAGCTGGTATTACAATTATTCCGGGGAACCATACTCCGGATTATATCAGGAGCAGTATTTAAAGGCGAAGGACAACAGTGTAATTCAGATTTCCGGATCAATAGAGACAGAAAGTTTTGAAGCTGGTGAAGCATTTATCCGCGATACCGCTCCCTATTCTTTCTATAAGATGTGGGGGACCGTGCTTAGTGAGGCCGGTGATCTTTGGCAGCGGTTCAGAGAAATCAATACTTACATTGGACGGATGGCAGGAGAAGTCTATATGATGTCGTTTGATGTTGAGAATCTGACGGGTATCTATTGGATCTGTCTGGAAGGAAAGTCACCCGTCGAACTGACCGTAAAATTCGAAAATCGAGACGGCGGAAAACAGTGGGCGATGTTTAAAGTCCTCAAAGAATGGCCGGAAAACATTCAAGGCGAAGCGCTCATGAAAATGACGTTTGATCTGACGACTTCAAGAGGATTCGGAAGGGTAGAAAATACGGATGAGTGGAAATCGTACATTTGCGATGCAATGAAAAATTATGATGAGACCCATCCCTGGTATAGTGATTACGGCGTGTTCTTTAACTCGGAAACAGATTTCGACGGAGATGGAATCATTGATAGAAAATTTCTTGCAACCAATACGAATGACGCGGGTGGAGTGGAATATCTGATTTTGAGTACCGGGCATATTATTGAACTGGGAGAACACTGGTTGGGACAGAAATACGGAATGGAACCGTTGGACGTAGAAGGAGACGGTGAGAATGAAATCGCAATCTTCTTATACGCTGCGAGTACAGGCGGCGATGTCACGTGCATTCAGATTATGAAGAAGACGGGAGACGGATGGACAGAGATGCCGTTTGCTTACTCCACCGGAGAGGTGATGGAAGGGCGCAAAAAAATCAAAATTCCCACGGTGCGGCAAAAAACGGATGATAAGCACATGTTGGTGACGCAACCGGAATGTGGTGTCACCGTGGAAATGAATGTATTTGTCGATGAATTTGATCACTGGGGATTTGGCAAAGGCGAGATGGGACCGATCACTGTGGATGTGTACAGTGAGACGATTCAAATTAACACTGATCCGGGGACCGGAAAAGCGGTGTTGAGGGTAAACGGTAATGTCGGTGATAAGTGGGTCATTGATCCTGTTGTTTGGGAAATGACATACGAAGATGGGACATGGAAAGTCATCAGTTTTGCAAGCGCAGATAGTACGGCTTCGAACTGATGGGAGTGCCTGTAATTGAGTTGTGGGTGAGGGAACAAAATGAGTATTTACTTAGAGAGAATCTTTTCTCAGATTCTTGAGATGAGTATCATCGCGGGATATTGCGTGCTGGCAGTGCTGGTACTTCGCTGGCTGTTTCGCAAGGCACCGAAAAAATATACCTATCTGCTATGGCTGATAGTAGCATTTCGTCTGGTCTGCCCACTGACGGTAGACAGCGCATTCAGCATTTTCAATCTGAAGCTGTTGCCGGAGTCGATGAAGACAGAGAGTGAAGTGGGCGGCGACCACGAGGAACTGCCCGAGACGAACGTGCCGAGCGTGAAGCCGGAGGATTTTCCAGAAGCGGGCGACAATTTAGATAAGCTGCCGGAGCTGGGTGGAAGTGTGGTTGTACAGCCGGGCGTTTTTCCGGAACAGGATAGTAATCTAGGCGAGCAGCCGGGAACTGCACCTGGGATTGGCGGAAATTTGGGTCAACAGCCGAATGTGAAGCCGGAAATGGGCGGATCAGTCATTGAAACTCCGGGCAAGCTTCCGGAAACTCCGAGCGACGTGGAGCAAGCACCGCAGACGCGACCGCTTCGTGAGATTGATTGGATGAAGATCGGTGCCTGGGTATGGGTGGCAGGAATGGTCTGCCTGACGGCAACGATGGTGACCAGTTGGATTCGCTTGAAGTTACGGGTACGGACGGCGGTGAAGGTGCGGACTCGCGTCTACGAGACCGACGCGATCGATTCGGCGTTTGTGTTGGGCATCAGAAAGCCGACGATCTATCTGCCCGTGGGCTTGGACCGTCAGGAGCAGGCGTGGGTTCTGCTTCATGAGACCAGCCATATCCGGCGAAAGGATTATCTGGTGAAGATAATTGCGACGGTGCTGACCATCGTATATTGGTTCAATCCGCTTGTGTGGGTGGCGTGGTTCGGTATGTGCCGCGATATGGAGATGAGCTGCGACGAGATGGCTCTTGAGGGGGCCGACGCGGAGCTTCGGAAAGCGTACAGTCGGACGCTTCTGACGGTGGCAACGCAGAAAAGAATTAATTGGAATGCAATCACTGCATTTGGCGAGGTCAGTGT
>JAFSBP010000157.1 GCA_017437205.1 Lachnospiraceae bacterium | reverse complement strand
GTAGCACTGGTGTAGGGGGATTTGTACTGCTCGCACATGGTGATAAACCAGTTAGCCTCACTGTCATATCCCAGAGGGATGGAAGTGGGATCGATCTTTTTAATCTCTGCGCAGAGAGTTTCCAGCTCATCCCAGGTGGTAGGAGCCTTCAATCCGTTTGCATCGAAGAAAGTCTTGTTGTAATACAGAACCTCAGTGGACTTAGAGAGAGGTAAAGTATACATCAAATCATCACCGAACTGCTTACCCTCGTTGTAGTAACCCTCGATGAAGTCTGCCTTCTGTGCGTCGGTGAGACCAAGAATCTCGGTGGTTCCGTCAGCGCGGGTAACGGTGATCTGGCTGTTAATCAGATTGTCCAGAGTAGCAACTGCCTTTGCCTCGTTGTACAGAGCAACGTGGTCGGGATAGCAGTATGCGATGTTAGGCTGTCCGCCTACGGTGATCTGCGTAGCGATCTGCTCGCGAACGTCATCATAGCCACCTACCTGCTCGTGAACAATGTGAATGTTAGGGTACAGTTTGTTGAACTCAGTGATGTAAAGTTCCAAAACTTCGCGCAAGTTTGCACCCATGGTGTGATAGAAGGTGATGGTTACTTCACTTCCGTCATATCCACCTTCCGGAACGGTGAAGTTGGGCTCTGCTTTTTTTGCTGCGTTGCCACAACCGGTCAGTGCGGTCATGCCAAGGAGCATTGTAAGCATTAAAACGACTGCCACAATTTTTCTTTTCATGTTAAATTCCTTCCTTTTGTATATATTTTTTGTTAAGAGGTGATGCACCTCGATTAACCCTTAATTCCGCTTCGGCTCACGCCGGACATGATATATTTTCTGAGGAAAATGAATACCAAGAAGAGCGGGGCGGAGACGAGAGCAACTGCCGCCATCTGCACGGGGTAGTTGACGTCACCGGTGGTGTCGGTGAAGGCGTTTCTAAGACCATTGGTGATCATGCGGTGCGCCTCATCGTTGGCAACCAGGCGGGGCCATACGTAGGAGTTCCAAGCGCCCATCATCTTTAAGATGGTGATGGAGATCAGTGTGGGAAGCGCCAGAGGAATCATCACTTTCCACAGATATTTCAGATCGCCGGTGCCATCGACCTTTGCGGCAAGGTAGAGCTCATTGGGAATCTGCATAAAATTCTGTCTTAACAGATAAATGTAGAATACGCTCACCAGGAAAGGCACAATCAGAACCGTATAGGTGTTGATCCAGCCAAAGTTGGTTACCGTTGCGTAGTTTGTGATGGTGAACAGCTCACCGGGAATCATCATGGTAGCTAACAGTGCACCAAACATGGCATCCTTGCCCTTAAATTCCAGTCTCGCGAAGGCGAAAGCGGAGAGTACGGTAATTACCAGCGACAACAGGGTGGAAACGATGCCGACATACAGGGTGTTCATAAACAGGGTTCCCAGATTCGCTGCGTTAAATGCCTCTGCGTAGTTGCCGAACATGATCTTTTTCGGCCACAGGGTGGGAACGCTCAAACGGTACTCGGCCAGCGATTTCAGTGAGGAAATGATCATCCAGTAGAACGGGAAGAGGATAATCAACGCCATTGCAATCAAAAATGCGTAGGTCATGAACTTTACGAAAAATTTCATTACTTTCTGCCGAGAAGATATCTGCTGCATATTCTTTTCATGCATCGTTGTAGTTAAATTCTTTGACATATGGCACCACCTCCTAGTAATGAACTTTCTTCTTGCTCACGTACATGTTAATGCGGGTGACCACGAAGATGATGGCAAACAGGATCAGTGCCGCTGCGCTGGCGCGTCCGTGCTGCTGGTTAGGAAGGGCGTCGTAGATAAAGCCGACGATAGTGTTCAGTCGGCCTGCATCGTCCGCAGGTCCCATGCCCTCGCCGAAGATACCGACGATGCTGGAATATTCCTTAAAACCTCCGATGAAGCCGGTGATGATAACGTAAGCCAACATCGGGGAGAGGAGCGGAACGGTGATGCGGGTAAAAATTCTTCTGCGGGAGGTACCATCAACCTTTGCTGCATCATAATACTGTTTGTTGATGCTCTGAAGTCCGCCCAGCAGAACCAAAATCTTAAAGGGGAGAGCGTTCCACACAATGTAGATTACCATAACGGCAATGTTCGCTGCGTAAGTGGAACCATAGTTAACCCAGTTAATGGCTTTTCCGCCGAAAAACTCAATGATATTGTTGATGATACCGGCGGTGATCACAATCTCATTTTCCGTGCCGTAGAAGGAACCGACGATATTGAACATCGCGGTAAATACCATACCGATGGCAATGGAGTTGGTCACATAGGGCAGGAAGAAAATGGTCTGCAGCACTTTTTGCAGAGGCTTGATGGAGTTTAGCGCTACCGCGATCAGCAGAGCAAGTAGCGTGGAAATCGGAACGGTCAGTACACAGAGCAGAATCGTGTTATACAGACACTTGATAAAGCCCTTATACTTGATAACTTTTACGAAGTTTCCGAAACCAAATTCGTAGGTCTTGCCGCCGGCGGCACCGAGGCTGCTGTAACCTTCCAAAAGAGCCATTCGAACAGTGTTGATAATCGGCCAAACGGTGAAGATCAGCAGCAAAATGATTGCGGGAGCCAGGTATATCCAGGCTTTCCATTGATGTTTACTGTCAACCATATCAGTTCACCTCGAAATAGATTCTTTCTTCAGTTTCCTTATTGAAAATAAATACTTTGTTTTTGCGGAGATTGTAGCGTACAGTCTTAGCTGCGGGATTGATAGGAGTGTCCGCATCAATGATGGAGCGTATCACGGGAGCGGTACATGCCGCATTCTTGGAAACAATGCTCACATCGCGGCCCATAACTTCAATACTGCTCAGCTCACAGGAGAGGGCGCCGTCCTCAGCCAGATAGAAGCCCTCGGGACGAATGCCAACGATAACTTCCTGGTCGGGAACATTCTTTACTTCCAAAACCGCATCCTCGCCGATGTAGAGTTTCTCACCTTTTACATGACCGTTAAATACATTGATGGGCGGGGTTCC
Source organism: Lachnospiraceae bacterium (assembly GCA_017437205.1). GTDB lineage: Bacteria > Bacillota > Clostridia > Lachnospirales > Lachnospiraceae > RGIG423. The sequence continues at coordinate 7,243 of JAFSBP010000157.1, read as the reverse complement.
GAGGAACTTCGCAACGAACAGATTCACCGGATTGTCGTAAACCTCCTGAGGTGCGCCGATCTGCTGAACCACACCTAGTTTCATTACAACGATCATGTCGGAGATACTCATCGCCTCCTCCTGGTCGTGGGTAACGAACACGGTAGTGATCTTCGTCTCTCTCTGAATACGGCGAATCTCCTCGCGGGTCTGAAGTCTCAAACGTGCATCCAGGTTGGAGAGGGGCTCATCCAAAAGGAGAACGCGGGGCATCTTTACCAGTGCGCGGGCGATGGCAACACGCTGTTGCTGACCGCCAGAGAGCTCGCTGGGCTTGCGCTCCATCAGTTCCTCCAGTTGAACCAGCTTTGCCGCCTCATATGCGCGGGAGAGCATTTCTTCCTTGGAAAGTTTGTCCGCACCTTTCAGGTTCTGGAGAGGGAAGAGGATGTTCTGTTTTACCGTCATGTGGGGATACAGAGCGTAGTTCTGAAAAACAAGACCGACGCCGCGGTTTTCGGTGGAAACTTCAGTCACATCGTCATCACCGAAATAGATCTTTCCGCCTGAAGGCTTTTGCAGACCGCTGATCATGTACAGTGTGGTACTTTTTCCGCATCCGGAGGGACCCAAAAGACCGATCAGTTTACCGTCCGGAATGGTGAAGGAAAAGTTGTTCACTGCAACAACCTCTTCGTTTGATTTCTTGTTACGGCTGGGGAAGATTTTTGTCAAATTTTCCAATACAACTTTCATAACAATTACCTTTCCTTATATAAATATAGTTTTCACTTAGTGAACGATGGGAAATTAGTATGCTTTGCGTGCCACGATTTCCTCGTGGAGCTTCTGCTTATAGGCGAGCAGATCTTCCTGCGTGTCAAAAATCATCTGGCTGGCCATATCTACGGCAATCGTGTCTGCCAGAAGATCGTGAATCTGCGCATGATTTCGATGGGCAAACAGAAGGATAACCTGTGTGATCAGCAAAGTAGCAAGGATAGCGATGCCGATAATTCCGATGCTTCCAAAGAAAATCATGATCATAATAAGGACGGGGATCATCGTCTCAATGGTATATTTTCCGAGAATAGTGCGGATAAACAAACAAATGGTATTTATTTTGATACTGCCGGTGCGCATCACCGCAATTCCAAAGATTTTTTTGCCCAGTGTCTGTCCGTTTCCGAATTTCAGCGGAACAAGGAACTCCAGAACAATGAAGCCAAACAGTATACTGATAGAGGTAATCAGCAAGGTCAGATTTACCAGAAGATTATAGGTATACATCGCGTCTTCGTCAGAAACCAAAGCATTATACGCAGTTTCATAGAGCTTTTGTTCGGCTTCAGTCATGGCCTCAAACTTTTCAGCACTCATATTGAACTCAACGCCATACATTTTTTCATACTTTGCGTAATGTTCATCCAGCTTCTTTGAGTGACTGTCATAGTTTAATGAAGCGGAGAGTAAAGCGGCAAAGCCGACCACAAGGATCACAAGAAGGATAGCGTCCAGAAGCCATGCGGAAACACGCTTTAAAAGGCTTGCCTTTTGAATGTCCAGCAACATATCTTTTTAAACCTCACTGAGTAATTTTGAAAATACGGACTTAGATAAACACTATTACTATATCACAAAAACGAACAGGAATCTACACCGGAATTGCAGTTTAGCTAAATTTTTCTGTACAGTCAATGTCGAAAGAAAAAAGTTTGGTAAATCGATAAAACGACAACAAACAGCACTTGATAATTTTCCCGTAATTTGTTATGATTATCCATTATGAAATATACAGTAGTTTGCGTTGGAAAAATTAAAGAAAAATTTTATGCTCAGGCAGTGGAAGAATATGTGAAACGCCTCTCCCGTTATGGGAAGACAGAAATCATTGAGGTAGCAGATGAGAAGACACCGGAGCAGGCCTCTGAGACTGTAAACAGGATGATTAAGGATAAGGAAGGAGAACGCATCCTCGCTCAGATCAAAGAGGATACTTACGTGATCGCGTTGGCAATCGAAGGACAGATGCTTGACTCGGAGGAATTGGCAGAGAAAATGGAGATGCTTGCCATCTCCGGCATCAGCCATATCGTTTTTGTCATCGGAGGGTCTTTAGGGCTTTCGCAGAAGGTAATGAAGCGAGCGGATTATCATCTCAGCTTTTCGCGGATGACCTTTCCCCACCAGTTGATGAGAGTGATTTTGCTGGAGCAGATTTATCGCGGGTGCCGGATCATTCATCATGAGCCGTATCATAAGTAAATTGATAAGTAGAAAGAAGTGACATCATGAACAAAAGACAACAGGGAACGACAGAGAACAATTCAATTCAAAAAAATACGATCAAGCAGGCATTCATCTCCTCACTGCCGGTTATGGCCGGTTACATTGTGCTGGGAATGGGCTTCGGAATCCTGCTTCAGGATAAAGGATATACCTGGCCGTGGGCACTTCTGATGGGAGTGACGATCTACGCAGGTTCTATGCAGTATGTGGCTGTAGATTTATTGGCGGCGGGGGCATCGCTGATCTCTGTAACATTGATGACGATCATGGTTCAGATCCGTCATCTGTTTTACGGAATAACACTGCTGAAAAAGTACGAAAAGGCAGGAAAATATAAGCCATACATGATTTTTGGACTGACAGATGAGACCTTTTCACTGGTCAGTCGACCGGAGCTGCCGGAAAATGTGGACGAGTTCAAATACTATTTCTATCTGACTATGATGAATCACAGTTATTGGATCATCGGCGACGTGCTGGGTGTGATCTTGGGCAGCTCTTTCGCGTTCAATTCCCGCGGTGTAGATTTTGCGATGACTGCTCTGTTTGTGGTGATCTTTGTGGAACAGTGGGAGAAGGCGAAAAGCCATATCCCTGCACTGACCGGTATCGTGATCACAGCAGTCTGCAGGCTTTTGTTCGATGCGGACACCTTCCTGATTCCTTCGATGATCGGTATCACTGTGGCCCTGTTTTTGGAAAAACGCTGGCTTAAACGGGATGAGAGGTCGGAAGAATTATCTGAGCAGGCGAAGGAGGGTGTGAATCATGATTAATGTAGGACAGTCTCTGGCAATTATCGCGGTGACGGCAGCAGTGACGGCACTGATCCGCTTTTTACCGTTTTTGATCTTTCATAAGGGAACACCGAAGCCAATTTTATATCTTGGCGAGGTTTTACCCTTTGCAGTTATGGGAATGCTTGTGGTATACTGTTTGAAAAATACTTCGTTCATTTCCGCTCCTTACGGTGCACCGGAGCTGTTAGCGATCCTGTTTGTGGTGATCGTTCACAAATGGAAGCACAATACACTGCTTTCCGTGGCGGGAGGAACGATTTGTTATATGCTGCTGGTGCAGATGGTTTTCGTGTAATGCGGAGAAATCCGTAAGCATCATAGAAGAACAAAAGAAAATGTTTGGAGGATAGATTATGACCACAGAACAGAAATATCTCAGTTCAGCCAATTACCTGCTGGAGCGTATCGTGACTTCCACCTCCCCTTTCCACACTGTGCTGACGGCAGGAGAGGATTTGGATGCAGCAGGCTTTGTCTCGCTGGATTTTAATCGTGACTGGGAATTAGAATACGGTGGAAAATACTATGTGACCGTGTATGATTCCACACTGATTGCGTTTACCGTGGGTGATTCTATGGCGGACGAGGGAAATCTTCGCCTTGCGATGGCTCACACGGATTTTCCTTGCTTTAAATTGAAGCCTTCACCAGAGATGAAGCAGAATGGTTACGGGAGACTGAATGTGGAAGCTTACGGTGGTATGCTGAATTATTCTTGGCTGGACAGACCTCTCTCGATTGCCGGAAAGGTGGCATTAAAGGGTGAGGATGCATTCCACCCGGAAGTGAGATTTGTAGATTTCGCCCGTCCGGTGGCGACGATACCCAGTCTGGCAATCCACATGAACCGTGAGGCGAATAAGGGTGTTGAGTTTAATCTTCAGAAGGATATGCTTCCCATCGTGGATATTTTGGAGGAATCTTTGGGCGATGAGGCGTTTTTCTGTGCAGCGTTGGCGGAGGAGTGCGGAGCAGACCCGGAGGAGATTTTGGATTTTGAACTTTATTTATATCAGTGCGAAAAGGGTGAGATAATCGGGCTGAATGAAACGATGATTTCTTCACCGAGACTGGACAATATTACTTCCGTGACCGCTTGTATCAAGGGCTTGATTCAGGCACAGCGGGGTACCGGCATCAATATGGCAGTGCTTTTTGACCATGAGGAGGTCGGCAGCAGGAGTAAACAGGGAGCGGCGGGAAGTGCGCTTCCCTACGTGATAGAGCGGATTTATCTGGCACTGGGACTTACCAGAGATCGTTATCTGAAGGACATCACCGATGGTTTTGCCCTTTCCGTGGATGTGGCTCATGCGATGCATACTAACTCTCCGGAGAAGAACGATCCCACCCATCCGGTGAAGATGAACGGAGGCGTGGCTATCAAGATAGCGGCAAGACAGTCTTATGTGTATAGCTGTGAGTCAGTGGCAGCGGTACAGGCGCTCTGCGCGATGGCAGACGTGCCTTGCCAGAAGTTTGTAAACCGTTCCGATATGCCCGGCGGCGGAACACTCGGTTCCATCGCGGCGTCCTATCTGCCGATGCAGATGCAGGATGTGGGTGTGGCAATGCTTGCGATGCACTCCGCAAGGGAGTTGATGGGCGTGAAGGATCAGTATTATTTGGAACAGCTTGTAATGTGTCTGTTTGGATTCAAATAAAGGAGAAGAAAACGATGAATGCAGAATGGTCTTTGGATGTGTTGTACAAAGGATATGATGATCCGAAATTTCAGGAGGATTTTCAAAAAGTTGATGAGGTTTGCGAGAAGGTAAATGCCTTTGCGGCAGGTCTTCCCGCCGGAGATGCGAAGGAAAACGTTCGGACTTATCTTGAACTGCAGGAGGAGACCGCGAACATGATCTACTCCCTCGGTATCTTTGCGAACCTTCGCCAGTCCGTAAATACTTCAGACAGTGATAGTGTTTCCTATATGGGACGTCTGATGGGAAAGATGGCGTCTACCACGAAGGCTGACACCGTAGCAAAGAAATACATTGCATCTTTGGAGAATCTGGATGAGCTGATCGAGAGTGATTCACTGCTGAAAGAGTATGAGTATCTGCTGAAGCAGATTCGTGAAAACGATAAGTATACGCTGAGCGATGAGGCGGAGGAAGTGATCGCAAAATTCGATATCAGCGGGGGAAGCGGATGGTCCGACCTGCAGTCCTATCTTACCTCCTCCGTACAGGTGGATTATCGGGGAGAGAAGATTACCTTGTCAGCAGCCAGAAATCTGGCATATGATGCGGACGAGAAGGCGCGTAAGGATGCTTACGAGGCAGAACTTTCCTGCTACGACAAAATCAAAGATTCTGTGGCATTTGCCCTCAACAATATCAAACTTCAGGTGATCAATGCAGCAGAGATGAGAGGTTTTGCTTCACCATTGGATGAGACTCTGCACAATTCCAGACTTCAGAAAGAGACATTGGACGCGCTGATAGAGTCTATTGAAGAATATTTGCCGCTGTTCCGCAGCTATCTGAAGGCGAAAGCAGTTTATCTCGGTCACCACAATGGCCTTCCCTGGTACGATCTGTTTGCTCCGGTAGGCAAAAACGATGGTAAGAAATTTACCGCGGAGGAGGCCGGAGAGTATCTGGTAAATCTGTTCAGTGAGTTTGATCAGAGCATGGCGGACATGATCGGACGAGCCTTTGATGAGGCTTGGATTGATTTCTATCCCAGAGAAGGAAAGGTTGGCGGTGCGTTCTGTGCGGGACTTCCCCTGCAGAAACAGAGCCGTATCTTGACGAATTTTGACGGCAGCTTCAGTGCGGTAGATACGCTGGCCCATGAACTGGGGCATGCTTATCACAATCTGTGCATTGAGGATCACCGGATTCTCAACTCCGATTATACCATGCCGGTAGCAGAGACTGCGTCTACGTTCAATGAAAACGTGGTGATGAGTGCGGCGGTGGAGAGTGTGACGGAGCCTGAGGCTCGTCTAGCACTGCTTGAGAGCCAGTTGATGGAGATTACCCAGGTCATCTGCGATATTTATTCCAGATATCTGTTTGAGACCGCAGTGTTTGCGCGCCGCGAGGGCGAGTTTATGTTTGCGGATGAACTTTGTAAGATGATGATGGATGCACAGAAAAGGGCTTACGGCGATGGACTGGATAGCGAGGCTATGCATCCTTATATGTGGGTATGCAAGGGGCACTATTACAGCACCGGAAACAGCTTCTATAACTTCCCTTATGCATTCGGCGGTTTGCTGGCGCGCGGCCTTTATGCGAAGTATAAGGAAGAGGGGGCAAGTTTTGTGCCCAAATACCGTGAGATGCTTCGTGCGACGCCGGTGACAAGCTGCGAAGGTGCGGCTGCCATTGCAGGCATTGACCTGACGAAGAAGGAGTTTTGGCAGATGAGCTTGAAATCCTACGAGAAGGAAATTGCGGAGTATATTGAGCTGTCAAAACGACTGAGAAAATAATGTGAACGGGGAAGATTTATTTATGTCATCCTGTCACAAAGAAAGACGGTGAGTGTGATGATCTACCCAAAGTGGTTAAAGAAAGGTGATCTGATCGGAATTTCTGCGCCCAGCGCAGGAGTTAAAGAAGAAAAATTGGAGAAGTTTGATCTTTCCCTTATGCATGTAAAAAATGCCGGTTACCGTATCCGTGAAACAGACAGTGTGCGAAGCGGCCTTCCTGCCAGTGCAGCACCCAAAGTGCGGGGAAAAGAGTTTATGGAACTCATTGAGGACGATGAGGTAGATATGATTTTCTGCGCCGCAGGCGGAGATTTTCTCTACGACATGCTTCCTTTTCTGGATTATGAGGTTATTCAGAAACATCCGAAATGGATTCAGGGCTATTCCGACCCTACGAGTATACTGTTTAGTGTGACCACGAAGTTAGATATTGCTACAATCTACGGCGGCAATGCCGGTACCTTCGGCATGACGAAGCTTCATTCTTCTCTGGAGGAGAATCTGAAACTGTGGAAGGGCGAACTGACGGAACAGAAGAGCTTCGATCGGTATGAATCCTCGTGGAACGACGAAGTAGATGGATATTGTCTGGACGCACCGGTGGAATGGAAGACGCCAAACGGTGCGGTAAATGTGACCGGACGGATGATCGGCGGATGCATGGACTGTCTTCGTGATCTGATCGGTACACCTTACGAGGATGCAGCCGGATTTGCGAAGC
>JAFSBP010000156.1 GCA_017437205.1 Lachnospiraceae bacterium | reverse complement strand
CTTCGATCTTCCTTACTGCGTAGCCTACTCCGGTCTTTCCCCCGCGCCGCTGGAGTCCTATATCAATAATAATCAAGACTACTGGAAAAAACCGCTCTCAGAACTTCCGGTATGTACCATTGGAAGCACCATCGGCTCCCACGTCGGACCGGGCGCCATCGGTGTCATGTATTTTGCAAAAAACAAGTAAAAAAAGATGTTGCGAAATCACCGCTTGATTTCACAACATCTTTTTTTATCGATCAAAATACTTGTCCAGTCCATCAGCGATTCCCTTTGCCATCGCTCTGCGGTAGCTATCCTTAGCTAATTCCCGATCTTCCTCCGCATTTGACATAAAACCCATCTCTACGATCGTCACCGGAATCTCGCACCAGTTAATTCCGCTCATGGTATCGGTTTCAATGATCTCCTTCTTTGCTGCACCCGTCGCATCACAAATTCCCTGAAGAACCAACTGTGACAATACTCTGCTTGGTGCGTACAAATTTCCGTTATATGGATTATGTGATGTCATACACATGGTAAGAGCTCCCTTTGCCGCGGTATTCGAATGTGAATTCGCATGAACACGGACAAATGCATCCGCCTTATACTTATTTGCCAATTGTGCACGTTCTGCGTTGCTGATATTCACATCTTTCGTTTCACGGATCATCAACACACTGTATCCACGCGCAAGCAATTCATCTCTTAAGTAAAGTGATACCACCAGATTCAACTCATGTTCCGGAATACCGGTTACCACGCCCTGTGTTCCCGAAGAAACCTTCGCCTTCAATTCAGTTGCACCGGGACCGACCGGCTCCTTGTCACTGTTTGCTTTACCCTGATGTCCGGGATCAATTGCCACCAAATATCCTCCGTTGTCATAAAGGATTCCCGTGCCTTCCACCGCCGTCGGAGGCACCTGTGTCTCCGGTTCCGCGGGCTTCGTCTCCGACACATATTCTCCGTAAACATAGGCAACATGTCCAAAGTAATCGATGCGCATCCACTCATCACCGATACCCGTCCGAGCCGCCGCCTCACCTACCTTTAACGCACCGATAATCTCTCCATCAGTGCTGGGCTCGGCACGCACATTTAAGGATGCAAGTGAATATACCGTATCATTCACCGGGGTAAACGGATCTTCGGTGGATTCTTCTGTGCTTTCCTCCGTGGGGTCTTCCGTAGTCACAATCTCCGTCCCGGAGGCTGTTGTCTCTTCATTTTCTTTTGAGTCATCACCGAAAATCGGACCTGTCTGCTCCTGCGTGGTCTCGCCCGAGGATGCCGGAACTTTACAGCCGGATAGACAGAGCAATAATACCAGCATGACACAGATTAAACGATAACCATAGCGCATATTTTTCATCCAAATTTCCTCCAGATTTCAACATTGATTATTCACCACCGATGATCGTACCGCCTCCGGCCACGTCACCGTCACGGTACAACACCAATGCCTGTCCAGGCGTGATGGCTCTCACCGGCTGATCAAAGGTGCAGGCAAGAGTTCTCTCATCCACCCAGTGCACCGTACAGTATTCACCGCGGTGATTGTACCGAATCTTCCCTAAAAAACGGTCTCCGTCATGGAATTCCTCCACAGCCATCCGATTCACCTGATTACAATAAACCGTTGTTCCGAACACGTCCTCCGCCTCACCAATCACCACTTCATTGGTCTCAGGGCGGATTTCGGTCACAAAGACAGGATGTCCCATTGCAATCCCCAGGCCCTTTCGCTGACCAACAGTATAGTGGGTGATGCCTTTATGTCTGCCGATTACCGTGCCATCCGAACGGACGAAATTCCCCTCCGGCGGAATCTCCCCGGGACGATAACGCTCTAAAAAGCCGGCATAGTCCTGATCCGGAACAAAACAAATCTCCTGGCTATCCGGCTTATTCGCGATGGGAAGAGAAAGCTTCTCTGCAATGCTTCGAATCTCGTCCTTCGTATACGCGCCCACCGGCATGAGTGTCCGGGAAAGTTGTTCCTGCGTCAAGTTGTAAAGTGCATAGGTCTGGTCTTTCGCCGCTGTCACAGAATTTCGTATCGTAAACCGTCCATCGGGAAGCTTAGCGATCTGCGCGTAATGCCCGGTAGCAATGTAATCCGCACCGATTTCAAGACTGCGCTGTAACAGGGATTCCCACTTCACGTACCGGTTGCAGGCGATACACGGATTCGGTGTACGGCCAGCCAAATATTCATCCGCAAAATAGCGGATTACGCGCTCGTCGAACTCCTTGCGAAAATTCATCACATAGTAGGGGATTTCCAGAACATCTGCGACACGGCGTGCATCTTCAACGGCAGAAAGACCACAGCAGCCTCCGCTTTCCGAAATATCTTCCGGTTTCTCCTGCTGCCAGATCTGCATGGTCACGCCGATAACCTCATAGCCCTGTTCTTTTAACAGATATGCTGCGACAGATGAATCCACACCACCGGACATGCCTACTACTACTTTCTGCTTACTCAATAGTCTTCTTCCTCTTCGTGCTCACTGATATCACTCTTCGGCTTCTCTAAGCCTTCGATCTGAATTCCATTCTTCTCTGCATAATCCCACAGTGCCGCGTGAATCGCCTCCTCTGCCAGCAGAGAACAATGAACCTTCACCGGCGGAAGTCCGTCAAGAGCCTCCATCACCGCCTTGTTCGTCACATGAAGCGCCTCGTGGATGCTCTTTCCCATCACAAGTTCAGTCGCCATGCTGCTGGTCGCAACAGCTGCGCCGCAGCCGAAGGTCTTAAATTTGCAGTCGCGGATAATCTGATTCTCATCGATATCCAGATAGATGCGCATGATGTCTCCGCACTTTGCATTGCCCACGGTACCTACACCGCTGGCGTTCTCGATCTCTCCCACATTTCTGGGATTCTGAAAATGATCCATTACTTTATCACTATACATATTGTTCTCCATTCTCCGCCGCTACCGGCGGTACACTTTTCATGTCTGTTATTTATTTTGTCTCTGTTGCCTTTTTCATATAATCTTCGTAGAGGGGTGACATACTACGCAAACGCTCCACTATCTGTACCAGATTCTCTACCACGTAGTCGATATCTTCCTTCGTGGTCTCCTCACTGAGAGTTAGGCGCAAAGAGCCGTGAGCGATCTCATGAGGCAGGCCGATGGCCAACAATACATGGGAGGGATCCAGAGATCCGGACGTACATGCGGAACCGCTTGAAGCACAGATTCCTGCCATATCCAACATGATCAGCAGGGACTCGCCCTCAATAAACTGGAAACTGAAGTTCACATTATTCGGAAGGCGGTCATAGCGATGTCCGTTCAGTCTGGTAAACGGAATCTTCTGCATCACCTGATCAATGAGATAATCGCGAAGACCGATCTCGTACTTCATGCGCTCATCCAGGGAATCCTTCGCAAGCTGTGCAGCTTTTCCCATGCCCACGATACCGGGAACATTCTCAGTTCCTGCGCGGCGCTTTCTCTCCTGTGCACCACCGTGCACGAAGGAGCGAATCTTCACGCCCTTGCGGATATAGAGGAAACCAATTCCCTTAGGACCGTTAAACTTATGGCCGCTGGCGCTGAGCATATCAATATTCATTTCGTCAACATTAATCGGAACATGACCATATGCCTGAACCGCATCGGTGTGGAACAAAATTCCGTGCTTTTTCGCGATGGCTCCGATTTCCTTGATGGGCTGAACGGTGCCGATTTCATTGTTTGCAAACATCACAGAGACCAGAATCGTGTCGGGGCGGATGGCCGCCTCCAGATCAGAAAGGCGGATCATACCGTACTCGTCTACCGGAAGGTAAGTCACCTCACACCCCTGCTTCTCCAGATAGTCCGCAGTATGCAGGATCGCATGATGCTCGATCGCCGTGGTAATAACATGCTTTCCCTTATTTCCATAAGCCTCAACTGCAGCTTTCAGCGCCCAGTTGTCCGCCTCAGAACCACCTGCAGTAAAATAAATATCCTCAGTGCGTGCGCCAATGAGAGATGCGATCTGCTCTCTCGCAGTGGTCACTCCGCTCCTTGACTGTGATGCGAAATCATAAATCGCCGACGGATTACCATACTTCTCTGTGAAATAGGGAAGCATCGCCTCCACCACCTCCGGGTGAGTCTTCGTCGTCGCCGCATTATCCAAATATACAAATCTACTCATATCGTTCCTCCTGTCTCATCTGTGCCGGATTCTTCCGATCCGGTCAAGATCGTACAATTCGCCTATTCTATGATATTCTATATCAACAGCCTCCGTGAAATCCCTTGCTCTGCTCAATCAGCTCAGACAACAGCAAGTGATCCACGGCAGCTATAATTCCCTCATGAACTTTCTGCCATACATATTTCGTCACACAGTAGTCCGATGCCTGACAACTGTGTTCTTCCTCGTCTCCGCCGCAGGTGACTGACATCAGATCCCCCTCCAACACGCGAAGAATGTCTCCCACGGAGATTTCCTCCGGCTTACGCGCCAGCTGGTAGCCGCCCTGCGCACCGCGAATGCTTAACACCAATCCCGCCTTTTTCAGTTTTCCGAATAACTGTTCCAGATAACTGTCTGAGATTTGCTGACGCTCCGCAATACTGCTGATGGACACCGGCTCATTTTTACTATATACACCTAAATCAACCATAGCTCTCAGGCCATATCTACCCTTGGTTGAAATCTTCATCTGTTCACTTCCTTTCAACTCCTACTAATTTACTCGGATTTCTTTAAAGAGAATAGCACTCACG
>JAFSBP010000012.1 GCA_017437205.1 Lachnospiraceae bacterium | reverse complement strand
CCCCGCATCTGTATCCTCTGTCTCCTCATACACAACGCGGTAGGTGTCCTCCGTCAGCGTAAACTCCGGGTACAACATTCCCCACCAACCCCACAGTGCACAGAACGTCAACATAATTTGCAGAGACATCCGCCATTCCTTCTTTTTCATGCAATAACCTCTTTCCAAAACCGCCTTGTCTAAAAAACGTAACCGGTTTTGTTTCTGATTTCAGTTTCCGAATTGTACATCCGGATTGATATATCCGGATTATTGCCTGAAAAAAATGTTTTATTCAAATGTCATGCTGTTTTTACCGATCGCTACAAAGCGGCCTGCTATCATGTGTTTTTCTGTCGCTCCAGCTGAATCTGGCGGATGATCGCCTTTTTCTGATTGTCAATGTGAGTCTTGGCAGCCTCCGTGGCGGCCTCCTTATCCTTAACGCGCATGCTTTCGTAAATCTTCCTGTGTTCCTCGATCACTTTATCATGCTGGCTGAAATCCTTAATGTACTCAAAACGATAGCGGTACATCTGCTCGGAAAGATTGTTGATCAGCTGCACCAGACGCTGGTTTCTGGTTGCCTGCACAATAATATCGTGCAGGTCCACATCAGCCTGGGCGATCACTTTCACATCCTTGGTCTTTACCGCTTCCTCAAAATTGTCACAAGCCTTCTTTAAGGCATCCAGTTCTTCATCGCAAATCCGGTCGCAGGCCAGCTCCACGCAAAGTGCATCCACAGCTCTTCTAACCTCCAGCACATCGCTCATGCTTTTCTCGGTAATCTGGGCCACTTCCGCGCCCCTTCTGGGAATCATGATCACCAGACCCTCAAGCTCCAGCTTGTGAATGGCCTCTCTGATAGGCGTACGGCTCACACCCAGCTTGTTGGCCAGATGAATCTCCATCAAACGCTCGCCGGGCTTTAACTCTCCTGTGAGAATGGCCTGGCGTAAGGTATTGAACACCACATCCCTCAGCGGCAAAAACTCATCCATATTGATCCGAAAATTCTTTGACTGTAAACTATCCTGCATCCTTCCTCCGTTCCGCGCCCCCCGGCACGATATCGTTTTTTACTATTTTCCCCTTGTTACTTCACCCGGTCTCTCGCGTGAACTTCTTCACATTCCCGCGTACACTACACGCTCTATACAAAACTGGTCACGAACACCTGCTTCGCTAACTGTTCCTTAGCAATCTGTGCGCAAGCTTTTTCAGCCGTTTCCCTATCGTTAAAAATACCAAATACGGTAGGGCCGCTGCCGCTCATGAGGCTGCCCTCAGCGCCCATCTCCAGCATTTTCTGCTTGATCACATCAATGATGGGGTGAGCCTCTACCGTTACGGTCTCCAGCACATTGCCCAGACGCTCCACCACTCCGCCAAGGCAGCCTTCTTTAATTGCCGCCACCATGCCGTCAATATCCGGATGCGCATATCCTTCCATTGCATCCAGATGCTCGTAAACATACTTGGTGGACACGTTGATATCAGGCTTTGCCACCACCAGAATACAATCCGGGGCTGCCGGCAGCGCCGTCAAAACCTCGCCGATACCCTCTGCCAGGGCGGTGCCGCCCATGACACAGTAAGGCACATCCGCGCCGATCTTCACACCGATCTCCCTAAGTTCCTGATCCGTGCAGTCCAGCCCAAATAATTCTCTCATACCTTTCAGGGTCGCTGCCGCGTCCGTACTGCCTCCGGCCATACCGGCCGCAATGGGAATATGCTTCTCCAGATGTACAGTCACGCCCTCTTTCATCTGATAGCGCTCCTGCATCAATCTGGCGGCTTTGTAGATCAGATTATTCTCATCGGTGGGAAGTTCCCCTGCATCCGTGGTGATCACGATGCCCTCCGCCCTCTTTTCAAAGGTCAGCACATCGGCGATACCAACGGTCTGCATCACCATCTTTACCTCATGGTAGCCGTTTTCCAGCCTTCTCACCACATCCAGTCCCAGATTAATCTTTGCGTATGCTTTCATCGTAAGTCCGCTCATGTAAGTCCCCATTCTGAAGCGCCTGCAAGCGCTTTCTTTTTCTATTATGTATACTATGT
>JAFSBP010000155.1 GCA_017437205.1 Lachnospiraceae bacterium | reverse complement strand
TCCAAAAGGTAGGACACATTCTGGGTGATCGCGCAGGGCTGGGCATTGCGCTTTCTGAACTGTCTCCATGCAGAGCTGAAGAAATTTGCGCTGTACTCATTCTCATAGACTACATGGAACTCGTCTAAGATCACATGGGTTTTCTTTCCCTTTCTCGCATTGACCGCCACCCGGTTTCGCATGGCATCGGTGATGGTCAGTACGCCTGCGGGCTTTAGCTGAGCCCCCAGTTCGTGGATATCATAAGACTGGATTCTACTGTTGGTTTCCACGTTACTCTCATGGGCAAACACATCCAGCGATCCGGCGGTGAATAATTCCAATGCAAGAGCCAGACCTTTTGCTTCCGGCTCCGGCTGTTCCAACAGCTTTTCTCTCAGCATACACAGGGTAGCCACGCTGCCGGAGGCTTTCTGTTCCCTAAAGCATAACTCCACGCACCGGTCAATCAATGACTTTTCATGGGCTCCCACTCCGCCCTGATCGATCTGCTCCACCAGCGACATGATAAATTCCGACTTATCCGCCACCGGATTCTTATCTCCGTATCCTTCTGCCATCTCCATCGCATTGATCCGGGCTGTTCCTCCGGATGCAATCCGGATCACCGATCCGCCTAGCACTTCGACGAGGGGCGTATACTCGCTCTCCGGGTCACACACTAGGATATCGTCATCGGTAGCCAGCGCAAGGAAGGTGATCAAGAGCTTGGCGAAGAACGACTTACCTGAACCAGGAACACCCAACAGAAACATGGACTGATTCATCAGGTTGGACAAGTTGCAGACAATTGGATTCCCGGAGATTGCATTCTCCCCGAAATAAATTCCTCCCTGCTCCTGTATCTCCTGTGTCTTATAGGGAATCAGGATGCCGAGGCTTTCCGTGTTCAGCGTCCTTGCCGCGTGTACCTTTCTGGGACCGATGGGAAGCACTGTCTGAAACGCATCCATCTGCTCATAGTTCATCACCGCAAGCTGGCACATCCGCTCTCTGGCAATGGGCAAAAATCGCTCCGTGTCCTGATCAAGCTGTTCCTTACTGTCTGCCATGTGAAACAGGGTCAGTGTCACCATCATCATCCGCTGATCTCTGGAAACCAGATCATCGAGGAAATCCGTCGCTTCCTTTCGCTGCAGGGCCATGTCATAAGGGATGATCGCTGTGAAATGGTTGTTGGCGTTCTGCCGCTTCTGCCAGTTAGCGATGTTGGTCTCGATCCCCAACAACTTCTTCTGGATATCCTTTACCGCCTCATCCGGAGGCACTGCAGTGATATCAATGGACAGCAGCATATTCCGGTTCATGTCGGTAAGCTGAGAGATCAACTCATCGTTCACTACATTGGCATAGTTTTTCATATACAGCACCCTGCCGTACTTTTCCCCGATCACCAGATGATCCCGGTGCTGCTCCATTCGGTCCGGGCAGATGTAATCCCTGAAATCATGCCCTTTTCGCATCAGATCGCCAAAATCCAGATGGAAGTATTCTTCCTCACCGGCTCGGTACACATCATTGAGGATACGCAGACTCTCCTTTCAGTCCAGACTCTCAGTGATGGAACCAAGAGCTGAGAAGCGTGAACCCAATTCCGCTCCCACACGGCGAAAATACGTCTTAGCATCTTCCTTGGTTTTCTTTCGCACCATCACCGTAATATATTTCTCCTGCCGGAACCGGTACTCTCCAAACATCTTTTCCTTCAGCACCTCATTGTACTCCGTACGGTATTCGTCCAGCCGGTCCCCCTGCATGGGGATCATCACATTCTGTTCTACTTCGCGCTGGTTGAGGGTGTGGTTATTGATGGTGATTTTTATCTCCGCATTGGGGTCAAGGGCATTGAGTAATACACAATATCTGCCGAAAAATGCCTCTTTATCCACATCGGAAGCTACCCGGTAGTTGATATCTGAGAACCGGTAACTCCTGGAGTATACACTGTTTCCTAACTGAAATATCCCGTCCTTCCACACTCTTGTGACCGGAATCAGATCCTGCACTGATCTGGGAATCCGATAATTATCCTTCTGCTTCTTCGTTTGTTTCCAGTTTCCCACGTTTTCTCCTCCTCTTTCTGTCTGCACATTCTTCTTTTATGCTGTCCTGCTGTCGCTTCGCCCGGCTCTCCCGCGTAGCCTCCTCATACAGATTGCGGATGCGCACCTTGTACTTCTTTGGCTCGATCACCATTAAGCGCAGCCACACCCACACCAACTGCTCACAGTTCATTCCGTGATACTTCACATATCCCATGGCAGCAAAGGGAACTGCACCGGCAATACAGATCCAGGACACCATTTCTGTCCCTACCTTATCCTCCAGCGCGAAATAGAGAACCGCTGCAGTGATCACGGCCAGTAACGAAAAAAAGAACTGTCTGATCGACAGTCCGAAAAACATTGACTCCGCATATTCGCGGATCTCCTGATTTACTTTTACCTCCAATATAAGCCTCCTAGATTCCCATCATCTCTTTGATCGTATGGTCACTCATCTTGATCGCACCCACCAACACCAACATATTGAACACCATTTCTCCGATATATGACCACACCTGCGTTACCGCTGACGCGCTCACATCCACCACCGGAGGGGTAGATGCAAACAGGGAAAAGATGATACACGCAAGCACGATCACGGCTCCCTCCAGACACACCCCTGCATACCCTTTTAGAAAAGCCACGCCCATGCTCTGAGTCGGCTCCCCGGCAAGGGCAGACAGCGGAATCGGGGCAAGTGCGGTGTACATATAGAGGCGGAAGAACCGCCCATACACCGTCATGATCATGACAAACGATAACACCGTGATAAACAGACTCCCGATCAGTGTCACCGCCCACAGCGGGATGCTCTCCCAGAAACTGCAAGCCTCAACGGCTGCGATCAGTTCACTTGGAAGCACCATTCCTGACAATCCTCCCAGTCCGGAAGCATTCATGATCGAGCCGATGACCCCTTGTACGATATTGAACACCGCCAGCATCATATCCATGCCATAGGTCACCGCCGCTTTCGCAATCACAAACCGGATAAACAGCTTCAGTGCGTGCTCCGGCCGTTTCACCTCCGCAAAGCTTCCGCAGGTGCGGATCACACCCATGCAGAAAAACAATACCAAGAGAGCTAGCCCCACTGCCTTCACCGCCGTATGGATGCTCATGATTGCCGTCCAGATTCCTCCGCCCTTAAAAGTCTCCGGAGGCGTGGTCAGAAGCTGCCATATCTCTGCCAGTTTTTCATTCCACGTATTCAGTGCCTTCTGCAGGTTTTCAATGATCCAGTTGTTCGATCCGGACATGGTTCACACCTCCTTTGTCCTTTGACTCTCTTATACAGAGGCGGATATCTTCCGCCCCTGCACAAACATATTTTCTCGCCCGCATCTCCTGCTTTCCGTCACGGCGTACCGGTGATCAGGGTAAGGATTTCCTTCGCGAAGGTGATGATGATTCCTCCGGCCAGTGTCAGAAATCCGTTGGATCGCTGGGATGGATCATGGGACTGCAGGGACAATCCCACCTGCACGATTCCCCAGCCCAAGAGAATGATTCCGATTGCACGGATCAGCGCAAAGACAAAGGCGGACAGATTGTTCACCACCGTCAGCGGGTCGGTTGCTGTAGCTGCCGCGAACGCAGGGATGCCGAGACACATCACCACAACCAGCACCGCATAAGCAGAAAACCATACCGTCTTTTTGACACTACTTCTTTTTGTTCTTTTTCTGTTTTTCACTTTCATAAATCTCCTCCATGTCCTCCTCGGACAATAGTACATAGTTTTGATTGTTTGTTTCCCCGGATGCTTTCCCTGACTTTCCGCCGCGGATCAAGCGCTTCATTTCCACCACAGAAATTGATGCGACATCCCTGGTCACCTCACCGTGCCGGTAAATATCCGCGCCTCCATCAGCGGTCAGCGATAGATTGGGATGCTTTAAAATGTCATATTTGAGATCCATTATGGGCCTCTCACCTCTGATGAAGAGAATTGCATACCTGTTATCCAACATTCTCACCTCATTCGGAAGTAGCAACTCTCTGACTTTATTCGGATTATTCAGAGTATCCAAAAATGCCTTCTTTAGACTTG
>JAFSBP010000154.1 GCA_017437205.1 Lachnospiraceae bacterium | reverse complement strand
GTTTGCATCGTTCTTCCGCCTCACTGCATCTCGCCAGCAGTTTGTCTCTCTCCTCGTCCGTAATCCGGCTTCCCCGCTCCCAACTGTACGTTCCATCCGATGTCATTATCCGGTACAACTCCGTCTCTCCGACCCGCACAGTAAGCCGGTCTCCAGCGGCGGACACTTCAAATGCAGGCGCATTCTCCCGCTCTTCCCACACCTCAACCTCTGCTGTCTGACCTTCTCTCTCTGTGAGTGAACTGCCCTGTGCCATGTCGTCTGCTCCAAACGCAAAAACCTCTCTCATCTTCAGCAGATTAGCGCCCCTCACCGCATTCCACGCGAAATAAAACAGATACAGTTTTCTTTGCCACACAACAAGTGTCAATCCGGTGAACCGGCAGTTTTCCAACCGCTCCGCCATCAGAAGAATATCCTCCTCTTCATCCGGCAGATGGAGCATGACTGATCCAGAAATATTTTGGTACACAAAATAAATTTTTCCTTCGACCATCACCGCCGAGAGGTCCGAAAGGTAGTCCGAGCGGATCACTGTCCGGCTGCGATTTCCTCCGGACAACAGCCGGATGATCTGCCCCTTTTCTCCCCACAATGCCAGACGCTCACCGTCCGGCAGTCGGAACAAAAAATCCATCGTTTATTCCTTTTTCGTTCTCTTTTCTTTATTGTATGGTCAGGCTCTCTTTTTCATTCATGACAGTAACATTTTTCATTTTTTTCGCATAGGATATACCAATCCCACATGAAAGGATTTTCTTCATGTCCAAATCAAAACGCTGCCGCTGCGTTCTTCAACATTCGGGCCGTGCCAACACTGCTGCACCTACATGGAACGGTCCCTGCGTGGACGTCTGCGCTTCCCCCATCTGCGCCGAGCCCACCACTCTCACACTGATGGCTCCGGTGATCTACGATCAGCTGGGAATCAATCTTTGTAGCGCAGTCACGATCACAGGTCTTGACGGCTTTCCGACTGCAACCGCTGCATCAATCCAGGTCATCAGTATCGACTTGGGAGCAGGTTCTGAGATCACACAGGTTCCCGGTCGTTCCAACTGCTACCAAATTACTCTCGCGGGCCTGACAGTGACATTTGCCGTTCATCTCTATGACTGCGCGAACCGTCTTCTGGCCACCCTGCCTGCCACGGCAATTTACCTTCCCCCTGAAACCGCCGACAATTTCGACGAGGACACCAATCCCTCCTCCATCGAATTCGACCTGTTCGCCCCTTACGGTGTGAGCTACAGCGACGGTGCCATCACCACACCGGTGTTAAATTATCTGGGCTTCAGTTCCGCCAACGGTACCATCCTTCAGGGCTTAAATTACACTGCTTTCGCTAAGCTTCTCGATCTGGATATCGCGGATTCCACTGCGACCGTAGGGCTTACGCTGTATGTGCTCAGCCTGTACTACGCACAGTACGGCTTCACCGGTGCCACCCGCTCGGAGGTGCCTAAAGTCAGCCTGATTCCCGACGAGGATTCCCTCTGTCAGGACTTCGTGGACGGCGACCTCCTCAATCTGGCGATCAAACCGCTGGAACTCAGCTTCCCTCAGTGCGAGGCAAACTTAAAACGTCCCTGCCCGACCTGCGACAGCTGCTGTAGCACCTTGACGCAGACGACGGAGGGTGCGGAACCGGTACCGCTGGAAGACGATAACGAAGGGTGATCCATGATTCGATTTATGATATGTCAAAAGGGGGCTTTCGCCCCCTTCGCATTTGCTTTGGCCGCCACAAATTCGGATCCCCGAACCTGCAGCGGCCATTCTTACCCTCTCCTCATCTCCTCAAAAAATCCGCTCAGCACCTGGGCGCATTCTTCCTTAAGCACTCCGCTCTCTATCTCCACCTGATGATTAAATCCCTTTTCCTGCAGCAGATTGATCACCGAACCCGCACAGCCGGATTTGTCGCTCATGGAGCCGATCACACATCTGGTCAGCCGGCTCTGCACCATCGCGCCCGCGCACATAGGGCAGGGTTCCAGCGTCACATAGAGGGTACAGCCTTCCAGCCGCCAGTCACCGATCCGCTCACACGCTTCATTTATCGCCATGATTTCCGCATGGGCAAGCACATTTTTATCGGTTGTGCGGCGGTTGTGTCCGCGCCCGATGATCTCACCGTCACAGATGATCACGCACCCGATAGGAACCTCGCGAAGCTCCTTCGCCTTCATTGCTTCGGCGAGGGCTTCACCCATAAACCGCTCATTCTCTGCCTTACGTTTTCCCGCAGCTTCCAGCTCACGGCAATCCCGCAGAAGCTCCTCGCTTTTTTTTAGTGCGCCCTTAAGCTTATCTGAAAACACAAATATCCCGACCGCATAGAGCGCCTCATAAAAACTTCGGAAGACACTCTCGCTTCTCACCCCATTCTCCCACGCAGACAATGCCGGACGGACAGCCTTTTTCACGTTCGCAAGGATCTCGCCCTTCAGCGAACGGATACCCGGCTCGTCCTCCCTCATTTCGTTCAAGTCATACGCCGCCACACGGCCACAAGGGTGAGTACAATGCTCGCAGGCGGGAACCCGCTGCCACTTCTCGGAGATAATTTGGTGGGTCAGCCGCTTCATCCCTTCTATCGTGATTTCCTCACCATCGGTTTCCTCGCAGCCTACTTTTTTGCTGTCGGACGTTCCCGTCTCCGATACTCCGGCCTCCACCACCGCCAAAAGCCCTCGAAGCATGGTCAGATGGGTATCGTTTGTCGGGGCAAACCTCTCCTCGTCTATATTTCCGCAAATTGCCTTGGACAGGCCGATCAGTTCGCCCAACAGCCGTTCGCTCATCGCTTTTAATTCTGACATCACTCAAACTCTCCTATCTGTTTTCGGTGCAGTAAATTATATCCTCTGTCATACACCGATCTCGCTGACCCACGCCTCTACCTGCGCCTTGCCTGCCCGCACGGTTCCCTGGGAAAGCTCCGTTTTTCCGCCACCGCGCCCTGAAAGTGCTTCATTCATTGCCTTCACCAGTGGCCGCACATCGCCGCCGCGTTTGCCGACTGCATATCGGTATCCGTTCTCCTCGTCCCCGGAGAACACCATACAGTACCCCGCACAAGTCTTCATCAGCTTGTCTGTCAGATGGCGGATGTCCTCCATGTAAAGATCCTCCTCGAACAAAATCACCTGATCCTTCCCTGCATTTGCCGCTGCGATCGCATCAAACATACGGTATTTCCATCCGGTCAGTTCAAATTTTACCTTGGAAAGCTCCGCCGATACGCGCACGACCGCATCCGCTGTCTCCTCCGGCTTTGCCGACAGGGTGACCGAGATTTTACGGTTCTGCTCCTGTAGCATCCGCGCATAATTTTCCGCCCGCTCGCCGCAGCACATAAAAATGCGGACGCCGTTCTTCCACTTTTGCATGGAAAGCATCTTCACCGCACCAATCTCTCCGGTTCGGCTCACGTGAAGTCCACAGCAGGCACAGGTGTCTGCCCCCGACACCTCCACAATGCGAACTTCACCGCTCAGTTCCTTCTTGCTGCGATAATCAATCTCTTTCAGTTCCTCCGACGTCGGGTAATAGATGTTAACGGGAAGATTCTTTCGGATCAATCGGTTCACCGCCCGCTCAATGTCCATCAATTCCTCCCAAGAAAGGTCACCGGACAAATCCAGCGTCATGGTGTCCATGCTCAGATGAAAGCCCACATTGTCATAACCGTAGGTTCTGTGGATCAATCCGCTCACCATATGTTCGCCGGAGTGCTGCTGCATCAGGTCAAGGCGGCGATGCTCGTCGATCTTGCCGATAACGGTGGCTTGGTGTGTCAGTCCCTTCGCTTTTAGGCTCTCCGGATGAATTTCCTCATCAACTCCATTTTCACCAAGTCCGTGAAACATCTCCACGCGGTGCCAGATTTCCCCATCTCGCTCCTGCACATCTGTAACCTGAACAGAATCGCGAGGGCACTCGCCATCATAAGAAAAATATTCTTTCGCACAGATCAAACCCGTGTCACAGGGCTGTCCACCGCCCTCCGGGTAAAATGCTGTGCGGTTTAAGCGGATCCAAATACCGGTATCATCGGAAATTATCTCCTCGATGTTCGCTTCAAATTCAGTCATATATGCATCTTCGTAAAAAAGTCGCTGTGTGTTCATGATCATCGCTTCCTTCTTAAAACGACGCCCGATCTAAACCCAACCGGACGCCGCATGTTTTTCAATTATTCTTTTGACTCACCCAAGAACAGAATTCCCAACGCTCCGGGGCCGGAGTGCGCACCGATACTGGGCCCAATGGGCTCGACCATAATCTTTACATAACCAAGTTCTGCTCTCACCAGATCGGCCAGCTTCTG
>JAFSBP010000153.1 GCA_017437205.1 Lachnospiraceae bacterium | reverse complement strand
TGTGAGCAGAGCTCCTTACTATCTGATGCCCGATATCAATACCCATACGATTACCACCCCGTTGAAAAATGGAGGTTATTACGTGCTGACACCGATGACATCAGGTCTTTTTGTGGCAGATGATTTGCGCGACGGAGTAAGTGTCACGAAGCTGCTGACCACCTCTGATAAAGCATTCTCTAAGGTGGCCGGATATGAAATGACGACTTATGAGAAGGAGACAGGGGATGTCGATGGTCCCTTTGCACTGGCAGTAGCGATCACGGACACTTCAGCTGAAGAAAAGGCGCAGATTGTCTGGATCGCGACAAATGATTTTTTGAGTGACAGTCTGTATTCCACCGGAAATGGTGATGTGTTCTTAAATGCGATCAACTGGATGTGCGAGGGAGGAAGTAGTGTTTCTATCCGCGCGAAGGAGCTGACAACAGAGTATCTGACGCTCAGCACCGGTGAGATTTCCTCCACATCTACCATAATCGTGGGTATTGTACCAGTATGCTATCTGCTGATCGGTATTTGCATTTGGATTAGGAGGAAACGCGGATGAAACGAGGAAAGAAACTGTTTGTATTGATGGCCGTTCTTTTGGCCCTTTTAGGCGGCACTTACGTGATGAAGCAGATCAATTTCGAGGGCGAGGAGCCGGAGGAGACTGAGGCTGCCGAGGAGGTGGTGATATTTGCGGCCACGGAGGAGGAAATCACGCAGATCGCGTGGACACTTGGTGATGTCACGCTGACCTTTACGCAGACGGAGGAGGGCTGGGAGTATCTTGAGGATGAAAACTTCCCTGTGGACAATGATATGATGGTCAATGTACTGGCGAAGCTTGAGAAACTGAGCAGTACAAAGACCATTGAGAATGCGGCAGATTTGGCAGAGTATGGGCTGGATGAGCCTGTGGTAAAGATTAATGTAACTACCGGCAAAAATAGTGAGATTTTGATCGGTGACAAGAGTGCACTCGGTGGCTGCTATGCTTCCCTTGGTGACGGAAATGTGTACCTGATTGAGGAAGCGGTGAAAAACATGTTCAGCAAGGAGCTCTATGATCTGGTATTGGAGGAAGAGATACCGGATATGAGCACTGTGCTGGAGATTGGGGCAAAAACAGATACTTCTGAATTGTCAATCATTTACCGCGAGGAGGCGGGAATCACCTACAGCGACGAGTACGTGTGGTACTGGAAAAATGGCGAGAACTATCTTGCGCTGGATAACGAGCTGACAGAAAGCCTGTTGGAGACTATCTCCGGTATTTCGTGGGAGGAATGTGTAAATTACCATGCGGATGTAGAGGAGCTTAATGAGTACGGACTTTCTACGCCCGTATTGACGCTGAACGTCTCCTATGTGGAATCCACTCAGGTGGACACTGGAAAGAAGGATGATGACGGAAACGTAATTTATGAGACCAAGGAGGAAACGAAGAACTTTGTACTGGAGCTGGGCAGCTACAGTGACGATTCCTGCTACGCAAAGTTGAAGGACTCTAAAATGGTGTATCTGATCGATGCGGTGCTTGTGGATACCCTGATGTATACCACCTACGATTCCCTTCGTCCCGACGATGTCCTTTTGATGACATGGGATGAGGTGACCGGCATAGATGTGATCCTCGACGGAACAACTTACACGGTGACCCGCGAGTCTGTTGAGAGCACCGATGATGACGGCAATAAGACCGTGTCCTACATTTATAAGCTGGAGGATAAGGAAATCGAGATTCTCGATGTGCTGGACATGCTGGTGGCAATGGAGTCCACCGGAAGTAAGGATGGAATCACTCCTGAGCGGGCGGAGGAGATCCGGTTTGTGCTTCATCGGGACAGTGAAAACTTCCCTGAGGTGGAGCTTGCCTTTTATCAGTACGACAGTTCCTCCTGTCTGGTGAGTTTGAACGGTGAGAGCAGACTGTTTGTGGACCGTGCGGATGTGACCGATGTGGTGGAAGCGTTCACGAAGATGATGCTTGAGGAGGATACGGAGACTACCGTGGCGCAGTAAATATAAATACATGTGAATAACGAAAGAAAACCGACTATGTGGGGAGCGTAAAGGGCTCTGATTACACATGGTCGGTTTCTTTAAATTGAGGACTCGGTCTCTACACACTAAACTGACTGTTATACAGATTTGCGTAGAAGCCACCCTTTTCTAACAGCGTTTGATGATTTCCCTGCTCTATGATATTTCCGTCCTTCATTACCAGAATGATGTCCGCTTCCCGGATTGTGGAGAGACGGTGGGCGACGATGAATGAGGTGCGTCCTTCCATCATGCGCCCGAACGCCTCCTGAATCTTTAGCTCAGTGCGGGTATCAATGGAGCTGGTCGCCTCATCGAGGATCAGCATGGGAGGAAGACAGAGCATCACGCGGGCAATACAGAGAAGCTGCTTTTGGCCTTGGGAGAGCTGACCGCCATCTTCAGTGATCACGGTGTCGTAGCCTTTTGGCAGACGGCGGATAAAGCTGTGTGCGTGTGCGGCCTTTGCGGCGGCGATGATCTCGTCCTCAGTCGCATCGGGCTTGCCCATGATGATATTGTCGCGGATGGTTCCGGCTCTCAGCCAGGTATCCTGAAGCACCATACCGTAGCCGGTGCGAAGACTACCGCGAGTCATGTGGCGGATATCGGTATTATCTACCTGAATGCTGCCTTCATTTACATCGTAGAAGCGCATCAGGAGGTTAATCAGTGTGGTTTTTCCGCAGCCGGTGGGGCCGACGATGGCTACACGCTGTCCGGGAACTGCGGTTACGTTGAGCTTCTCAATCAACGGCTTCTCCGGAACATAGGAGAAGGAAACGTCAGTCAGTGTCACTTCACCTTGAATGTCGGTAAGCTCTACGGCGTCCGCATCCTCAGGTACCTGAGGTGTCTCTTCAATCAGATCAAAGACACGGCCCGCACAGGCAAGTGCGTTCTGGAGCTCGGTGACTACGCCGGAGATTTCATTGAACGGTTTGGTAAACTGGTTCGCATAGCTTAGGAAGCTGGATAGCTGTCCGACGCTGATTCCGCCGCCAAGGGCAACGATCGCACCGACGATGCCGACCCCTGCGTATACCAGATTATTGACAAAGCGGGTGGACGGGTTTGTGATGGAGGAGAAGAAGATCGCTCGGAGGGAGTATTTCTTCAGGCGCTCATTAATCTCGTCGAAGCGGGTGAGCATCTCATCTTCCTGGCCAAACGCCTGCACTACCTTTTGATTGCCGATCACTTCATCGATCAGCGAAGTCTGTTCGCCGCGTGTCTCGGACTGGAGTTTAAACATGGAAAACGTATTCTTTGCGATGAAGCCTGCCACAAACAGGGAGATCGGGGTCAGCAAAACAACAACCAGCGTTATCTTCCAGTTGATGGAAAGCATAAAACCAAAGGTACCTAATATAGTGATCACACCGGTAAATAGCTGGGTAAAGCCCATCAAAAGGCCGTCCGCAAACTGATCCACATCGTTGATCACGCGGCTCACCACGTCACCGTAGGAGTGACCGTCGATATATTTCAAAGGAAGAATCTGAATCCGGTCAAAGGCCGCCAGACGGATATCACGCACGGTGCGGTAAGTCACTGTATTATTGCAGAGATTCATCAGCCACTGAGCGATGGAGGTCAGAATGATGATCACTGCCATTTTCTTTAAAAGTGTCCAGATTCCTGCGAAGTCCACTTGGCCGGGGCCGACGATCAAGTCTACCGCGTTACCGATGAGAATCGGAAGGTACAAGGTGAGTAATGCGGTAGCCGCCGCGAAGGTGAGGGACAGCAAAAGAAGCAGCCGGTAGGGCTTTAAGTAAGAAAGAACTTTTTTTACATTGGAAGTTGAAACGTTCGTCTTTTTCATGTCCTTACACCTCCTTCGGGAATTGAGAATAATAAATTTCCTGGTAAACGGTGCAGCCGGAAAGGAGCTCTTCGTGGGTTCCGATACCGGCGATCTCTCCGTCATCCAGAACAATGATCTGGTCTGCGTGACGGATGGAGGATGACCGCTGGGAAACAATAAATACAGTCATGTCACTGAGCTCGTGAATTGCCTTGCGAAGCTTTGCGTCGGTGGCAAAATCCAACGCTGAGGCGGAGTCATCGAGAATCAAAATGTCTGGTTTTCGCACGATGGCGCGGGCGATGGTCAGACGCTGTTTCTGTCCGCCGGACAGATTCTTGCCGCCCTGTGCGATCTGTGCGTCCAGACCTCCCTCCTTCTTATCTACCACCTCACGGGCTTGCGCGATGTCAAGTGCGCGGTAAAGGTCCTCGTCGGAGGCATTCGCATTTCCCCAGAGAAGGTTTTCACGGATGGTTCCCTTAAACAAAACCGCTTTTTGAAGAACCATACCGATGCGGTTTCGCAGAGTCTCGGGCTCGTAGTCCTTTACATCAAGGCCGTCCACGAGAACACGGCCGGCGGTTGCCTTGTAAAAGCCGGGGATCAGATTCACCACGGAGGATTTACCGGAACCGGTACCGCCAATAATGCCGATGGTCTGGCCCTTCATTACCTTAAAATGGATATCACTTAACGATTCCGCCCCCGCACCCGCATAAGTCAGACTCACATGGTTGAACTCAACAATGGGCGTGTCATTCGAGGTAGCATCAGGCAGAGAGGAAGGTTTTTCCTCCACCGGAATCTCCAATACACTCTGTATACGGTTTGCGCAGGCGAAGGCTTTCGTCATGGTGATGATCAGATTTGCCAGCTTCACCAACTCCACCAGAATCTGGGACATATAGTTTACCAGCGCGATCACCTCGCCTTGAGAGAGGGAGCCGCTCTCTACCCGAAGGGCACCGGAGTAGATGAGGATCAGCGTGCCGATGTTTACAATGATGTAAGTGATGGGGTTCATCAGCGCGGACATACGTCCAACATACTGTTGAAGCCGAACGAGAATTGAATTTCCATCCTCGAATCGCTCAGCCTCATTTTCCTCCTGATGGAAGGCGCGGATCACGCGGACACCGGTCAGATTTTCACGGGTAATGCCCAGCACACGGTCGAGGGCAGACTGTACCCGCTTATACTGGGGAATGCTCCAAAGCATGATGCCGAAAACGACAATGCAAAGAAGCGGAATCACCACAGCAAAAATCCAGGCGGCCTTTACATCCACAGTGAAGGCCATGATCATGGCGCCGAACACGATGAACGGGGAGCGAAGGAACAGACGCAGCGTCAGGTTCACGCCGGACTGCACCTGATTTACGTCGTTGGTCATGCGGGTGATCAGCGTGGAACTTCCCGCCTGATCCATTTGTGTGAAAGAGAGCTTTTCAATGTGGGCAAACAGGGCATGTCTGATCTTAGCGCAGAAAAATACACTGGCTTTCGCCGCAAAATACTGCGCGGTAATAGAGAAGGTGAGTCCCACAAAGCCCAAGAAAACCAGCAGAAGTCCCATGCGCAGAATGTAGGGGCGGTCATTTGCCGCAATTCCTTGATCGATGATGGCCGCCATCACCAGTGGAACAAGAAGATCCAGAAAGGCTTCCAGCATCTTAAACAGCGGAGCCGTGATTGCCTCCTTTTTATAGTCTTTTAAGTAGATGAGTAATTTTTTCTATTAAATATTTACTTTTATAATTTAATAAAAGATATAGTTTCTAATTAGTTAACTTACCTCATAATTCGACAGGTTTTAAATATAATGTAGCTATATTATGAACTATGAGGTGTTAATATGTTTCTATTTAGTAAGAGACTAAAAGAGTTAAGAAAGAAAAATGGTTTTACACAACAACAGTTAGGAGATATGGTAGGTGTTACTAAAGTAAGTATTTGTTGTTATGAAAATGGTACTAGAACACCAACTTTGGATACTTTGGTAGATTTAGCTAATTGTTTAAATATTGATTTACCATATTTTCTAGGAGCTGAATATTTTGCGATTGCTGAAGATGATAGTAAATGTACTATTAATATGGCTAAAGATGAGATTGAATTAATTAGAGAACTTCGTATGCACACTAAACTTTATGAAAAACTTTTAGAAGATCCAAAAAGAACTATGGATTATTTTGAAAAGAAAATGAGATAAAAAAGATTGCTTTTTAAGCAATCTTTTATTTTATATATTTTTGTTGGGAAATATAATTTATTTCAGGCATTAACTGTTCTATTTCTTTAATTGTTGAAAAAATATCATAATTATATTCTTTTTTTTCTAAAGTAATTGATTCTTGTTGATCATAAAAAACATAATCATTTTCTTTATTTAATATTTCTCTTGATATTAAAAATGCTTCATTTTTCTTTTTATTTTTTAGGATAACACTAGTAGCATCAAAATAACTTCTCATACCATTAATTTCTAAATAATTAATTGAATGTAAGTTTTCATTGTGCTCACATGTTTCTTTTTTTATTGGTAAATTAAATACTTTTCCTAAATATACAAATAAATTAGCTATGTCATCACAAATACCTTTTTTAGTAACTAAAAATCCAGGATAGCTATTACTTAATGGAATACCTTTATAAAAAGAAAATTCAAAACCATCTACTGGTGGAACTTCTTTACAATATTGATACCATTCAGTTGAATATTCCATAGTTAATGTGATGTAATCAAATAAATATTCACATACTTCAGTAATAGTCATATTTTCATTTATATTTTTAGCTAACATGTGTATTATTTTAGGAACTAATAAGTCAATAATAATTTGGTTTTCTTCTTTTATTTTATCAATTATTTCTTTTTGGTTGTTAAGATAATTTTTTATTTCTTCAATATTTTTATTATCATCAATGTTTAAAGTTCTTTTAAGATTTATCGCATTTTGATATTTTTGTTCATAAAAACTTTGGATTGGTAATGGTAGATTTTTATATTTTTTTATAGAGTATAAAATTATATTTTTATAAATATCATTAATATACTCATTATCAAGTCCATTTACTGTATACATATTAATCACCTAATATTATTCTATCATAAAGTTAAATATTTTTTCTAATTTTATGTACAGTTTTTTGCTTTTGATTTATAATGTTATTATATAAGAATAGAGGGATTAATATGGCTATAGTAGATATTATTAATAAAAAGAGATTAGGAAATATTTTAACTAAAGAAGAATTAGAAGAAGCTTTTTTAGGGTATTATAATGATGAAATTACTGATTATCAGATGAGTAGTTTATTAATGGCTATTTGTATTAAGGGAATGACTGATGATGAAATTTTAAATCTTACTGATATTTTTATTAAAAGTGGTGATGTTTTGGATTTAAGCAATGTAGATGGAATAACAGTAGATAAACATTCAACAGGTGGTGTTGGAGATAAAACCACTTTAGTAATTGCTTCTATTGTGGCATCACTTGGAGTGAAGGTTCCTAAAATGAGTGGTAGGGGATTAGGATATACAGGTGGTACAATAGATAAACTTGAAAGCATTCCTGGATTTAGGGTTGATTTAACAGAAGAAGAATTTATTAAACAGATAAATGAAGTAGGTGCGTGTATTATTAGTCAAACTAAAAATTTAGCTCCTCTTGATAAAAAGGTATATGCTCTTCGTGATGTAACTGGTACTGTTGAATCTATTCCATTAATTGCTACTAGTATTATGAGTAAAAAGATTGCTAGTGGAGCTGATAAAATAGTAATTGATGTAAAGGTTGGTACAGGTGCGTTATTAAAAACACGAAAAGATGCTTTAGAGATATCTAAAATTATGAAAATGATTGGGAGACACTATGGTAAAGAAGTGGAAACTATGATTACGTATATGGATATTCCACTTGGTACTTCTATTGGTAATGCTTTAGAAATATTGGAAGTGGAAAAAATTCTTTGTAATGAAGAAAATAATTATTTAGTAGCTTTATGTAAAGCATTATCTAGTAAGATGATTCAAATGGCACTTGGTAAGAACATTAATCAAGCTAATGATATGGTGGAAGATAGTATTAAAAGTGGTAAAGCATATCAAAAATTTTTAGAAATTATTAAGGCTCAAGGTGGAGATTTAAGTTCTATTAAGGTTAGTAGTAATACTCAAGATATTTTATCTACTAAAAATGGTCATGTAATAGATA
>JAFSBP010000152.1 GCA_017437205.1 Lachnospiraceae bacterium | reverse complement strand
TGTAGCTGCCCAGTGCAGCATCGCTCACAAGACTATTGTTATTCGCTGCATAAATCTTGTCGCGGAGCACCTGTGCCAGGTCTTTGGTGGCTGTCGCAGCATTGGGACCCTTAGGGTCAACATATTGATAGCCTTCCTGAGCATTGCCAGTGAACATCTTAACGCCCATGACATGGTGAGTGTTGTAGATGTCGGTATTCAGCTCCTTCTCTTCAACAAGCATGATCTTCGCCATGTACTTTGCCAGGAAATCCACTGTGGTCTCTGTGTAAACAGGCTTGCCCTCATCGTCCAATTCCTTTGTAACCAGATTGGTGCGGACACCAGCACCGTAGAGATACTGGGAGGCGTAAGGCTCCGCTTTCTTATTTTCTTCCCAGAGGTCTACTTCGTAGGGCTTAGTATTGTAATAATAAGACGCTGTACCAGAGGTGCTGTATTCCCAATACTCGGTATTAGGCAGATTGACAGAGTCATTGGTATCAGACAGCCAGTGCAGGTAGTCGGAACCCAGAGTATACAGCAAACCGAAGCCCTTCGTATTAGCCGTATGGGCATCGATGCTCCGCTCGACGAACAGGGTATCACCCACAGTACAGGACTCAAGCGCAATCCGATACACAGATTTATTACTGCTCGTAATGGGGGCAATGAGGTCGTAGAACGCTTTGTTGACATCGGCACTCCAAACGAATACGTACCGGTAATCAGAAGCGTAGTTATCGTCCATGCAAGCTTCAATTCTCGACGGCTTATCCTCATTCAGTCCAATCGCATCAACGATCGTGTTGTCATAGGTATCGACAACAATACAACTCCACGATCCGTTATATGCCTTCAGGTTGTCCACATCGCCATCCACAGCCAGATGGGTAAGAATAGTGTTATTATCGTAGACATAGATACCCGTAGGGTACGCAGGAAGATTCCAGTAGGCAACGTCCTGCATACAGTAAGTACCCAAGTAAACAGTAACCTCAGCGTCACTGCTTCCGGTGTTGAAGCAGAAGCGGTACTGAGATTTATTTTCTTCGGTAACCTTGGCCAGCAGACTGTAAGCGGCAACGTTTTTGGGATCGCGCCATGCCCACACAGAGTAGGCGGCAGACTCCATGCTATTCATGATGGTGTTAATGTTGGACTTGTCAGTCTTGACATCCAACACCTTCAGAATACTGCCGTCCTGATCCACAATAAAGCAGTACCAGTTGACGCCGGCGACCTGGCTGGAATCGCTACTCTTGAACAGGTCCGCACCCTTGGGGTAGATTCGGATCTTAGTATAGTCACCGTCAGCAGACCAAACGCCGCCAGAGCCGGTAGCCCAATAGCTGGGATTGTAGATGGCAGTATAGGGATTATCCGTATAATAGTAAAGACGGTCTGTGATGAGGAAGGTTGTAGTCCCAGTCCATGTGACATTACCATTATAATCATTGGTCTCAAAGTTAGACTCGTTCATTTCGTTGAACTCAAAGAGCATACCGTCAGCGGCGAAATCGCGGACAGTGATGGGCAGGGTGATGAAGTTGCCCTCGGGTCCGCTGGTGGCAACGGGTTTCTCACTATCGTCGCCTTCCGCGGCCTTTGCCACCCAGCTCATGGCAGGGATCAGGCTCAGAACCAGAACGAAGCAAAGCAGTCCGGCCATGGACCGCTTAAACAGGCTCGTTTTTCTCATTTTCTTACCTCCGTTTTCGTAAGTAATTGGTGTTGCGCTAAGTGATCCAAAAATTCACAGATGTCCGCTTCCGCCTCTTCCCGGGAGATCTCATACTCCCCGGTGATGGCTTTCGCCATGGTGTCCACCGTCTGGGGCTCTTTCAGAAGCTCCCAGAGGAAAGCGCCCACCTCATTGAGAACTGCCATCTGCGATTGTGACCCGTCCTCCAGCTCCACAGGGATCAGCAGGTATTCTCCCGCGATCTCCCGCAGGACATAGCCGCTCCGGGCATTGAGCAGCCAGCCGCGCCAGCGGCTCTCGCTTTTCATTGGCAACTCTCCTTTCAGCCAGGTTTCCGTTCCGATAAAATTGAGATTCTGGCACCATAAGATTCTGATACATGGTGAGTATAGCACAAAGCAACATTCAATTCAATAGTTTTATTGGAAAAACCTTTATTTTTCTCTTGAAAAAATTACCAGTTTTTTGATTATTCCACATCTTTTCCACAATGCGGGAAGTAAAAGGTAGAGATTTCCGGTAAGTCGTACCTCAAAGCAATCTGATTCCAATCCTCACCCCTCCGGGATGCGTCTTGAAACCAGAGGGACTCTCCCACGGCCTTGCCCATCCCGGCGGGGCGTACACCGGAAGGGAATCTTCTACATTTTCCCCCGCCTGTTCGGGAGAAAATAGAGAAGCGGCTCCGTCCAGCCGTCGCCGGCGGCGCTCCTCCGCGCCGCATTTAATCGTTCGAGTCCCTTCCTCTCTGCATAAATAAAAGACGCAGTGGACGATACATCCACTGCGTCTTTTATTGGTACACCGGAAGGGACTCGAACCCCCAACCCTCGGAACCGGAATCCGATGCTCTATCCATTGAGCCACCGGTGCATCTGCCTGATAGCTTATGCATTATAGCAGGTTTTTTCCCGTTTGTAAAGCCCATTAAGGGAAATTTTTTCAGCCATCTTTCCCGATTCTTCCGCAAAAGAGGTTGTTTTCCCCGGTGGGCTGTGATATAATTTTAGAAATATTGAAAATTCTCACCTTTCCAAGGAGGAATCTGCCATGAGCGCACCTATGAATTTCCGCGGCGCCTTCAACGGTTTCAACCGGGAGGATGTTGTCCACTTCATCGAATATCTCAACGCCCGCCATGCTGCCGAGGTCAATCAGCTTCAGGCGGAGCTGGATCTGCTGCGCACCCGGGCTGCCGCCGCACCTGTGGAAGACCACAGTGAAGAGCTGACTGCCGCTCTGGCGGAAAACGA
>JAFSBP010000151.1 GCA_017437205.1 Lachnospiraceae bacterium | reverse complement strand
GTTCGTACCATTACCGGTGAGTATTTGGTTGCAATGAAATTGATGGCATATCGGCAGTACAAACATGACATTTCAGATATCGTTGGCATCCTGTGGGAACAGCAGAAGAGTGGTGATCCCTTAACCTTTGCGCGAATTGATAAGGCAGTGACAGATCTGTATGACAGCTGGGATAACCTGCCAGAGAACGCAAAGAGTATGATTGAAAGCATGCTGGCTAACGAGGATATGGATGCTCTATATGAGGAGTATGCCAACGAAGAAGCCGCCGCTAAAGATGCGCTCATTATCTTTGAGGGCAAATATCCGGATGCTCTGAAAGAGGATAATCTTACAGATATACTCAGCCATCTGCTTAAAGAACAAGAGTCCAACGATTAGTCACATCGGGTGGAGGGATTTCAGGTAGAATGCCAAATATATAATAAACCCACCCCAAAGGAACCACACACCATGAACTGGAAAGATCGCGTAACCGCCATCAAAGGCGTCGGTGAAAAAACTGCAAAGCTGTTTGAACGACTCGGTGTCACATACATCGAGGATTTGGTGCGCTATTATCCACGCGATTATGAGCGGTTTGATCCGCCGATTCCAATCGGAACCATTGAGCAGAGCGGCATTTATGCGGTGGAGGGTGTGATCGTGAAAGCGCCGGAGGTGAAGCAGGTGAAGAATCTGCAGATCGTCACCGCCACTGTCCGGGACGATAGCGGGATACTGCGTGTGACTTGGTTTAATATGCCTTTTCTTAAAAATACGATAAAGCGTGGAATGCGTCTGGTGCTTCGGGGGCGGGTGAATTTTGGAAAATATGAGAAGAGCATGGAGCAGCCGGTAATCTATACACTGGCCGGGTATGACGAGATCGCAGGAAGGTTGCAGCCGATCTATGGGTTGACGTCAGGTCTCACAAACAAGATGGTCTTACAGTCGGTGCGTCAGGCCCTTGACGCCCTTCCGCAGAAAAAAGACTGCCTTCCGACTATGGTTCGGCGGGAGCATGAGCTTGCGGAACTGAATTTTGCGCTTCAGGCGATCCATTTTCCGAAGACAGAGGAGGAGCTTCTGTTCGCGCGAAAACGGTTGGTTTTTGAGGAGTTTTTCTATTTTATCACCGGTATCCGTCTGCTGAAAGGAAAGCAGGAGGAATTAAGGAATAGTTTTCCAATATATTCATACGAAAAAGCAAAGCAGTTGATGGATGCGCTGCCCTATGAGCTTACTGACGATCAGAAGAAGGTGTGGCGGGAGATGCTTATTGATATGAAGGGAGATGGCGTGATGAACCGTCTGGTACAGGGCGATGTGGGCTCGGGAAAGACGGTGCTTGCGGTGCTGGCGATGGCAGCTGCGGCAGAGAACGGATATCAGAGCGTATTGATGGCACCCACCGAAGTGCTGGCAAGGCAGCATTATCAGTCGCTCACACAGATGCTGGCACCTGTGGGCTTATCGGATCGCATCGTGCTGCTCACAGGTTCAATGACCGCGAGGGAGAAGCGGGAGGCATACCGGAAACTCAAAGAACATGAAGCGGACATTGCTGTGGGCACCCACGCATTGATTCAGGATAAAGTGGAATTTGCGGCACTCGCGCTGGTCATCACAGACGAGCAGCATCGGTTTGGGGTAAGACAGAGGGAGCTGCTGACCGGAAAATCCGCCGAAGCAGTGAAGAGTAACGATGCAGCGGAAAGCACACCCTTCGGCGGGGACGGTATGCAAAAGAAGGTTCCCCACGTGCTTGTCATGAGTGCTACGCCGATTCCCAGAACCATGGCCATCATCCTTTACGGTGATCTGGACATTTCAGTGATCCGTCAGATGCCGAAGGATCGTCTGCCGATCAAAAACTGTGTGGTCGGGGAAAATTACCGGCCGAAAGCATATAAATTCATGGAAAATGAGATTCGCGCCGGACACCAGGTCTACATCATCTGCCCGATGGTGGAGGAG
>JAFSBP010000150.1 GCA_017437205.1 Lachnospiraceae bacterium | reverse complement strand
ATTATGTTGAGACTGGCTCCCGAAGGATACTACCGCTTTGTTCAGGTAGAGAACTACGGAGCGACTTTTGGCGGCGGCGAGGCAAACGTGGCTGTTTCACTTGCAAACTACGGTTTTGACGCAGCGTTCGTAACTAAGCTTCCTAAGCACGAGATCGGGCAGGCGGGAATCAACTCCCTGCGCCGTTTCGGTGTTGACACCTCTCTGATCGCAAGAGGCGGTGACAGAGTAGGTATCTACTATCTGGAGAAGGGTGCTTCCCAGCGTCCTTCCAAGGTTATTTACGACCGTGCAGGTTCCTCTATCGCAACCGCGACGAAGGCAGATTTCGATTGGGACAAGATTTTCGACGGTGCTGACTGGTTCCACTGGACCGGTATTACCCCCGCTTTGGGTGACAATGTGGCTGAGATTTGCCTGGAGGCTTGTAAGGCAGCGAAGGAGCGCGGCATCACCGTATCCTGCGACTTAAACTATCGTAAGAAGCTGTGGACCCGTGAGAAAGCAGGCCAGGTGATGGCTGAGCTTTGCAAGTATGTAGATGTTTGCATCGCAAACGAGGAGGATGCAGCTGATGTATTCGGTATCCATGCAGCAAACACCGACGTAACCGCAGGTGAGGTAAACCACGAGGGTTACAAGGATGTTGCAAAGCAGCTGGCTGACCGTTTCGGTATGTCCAAGGTAGCAATCACCCTGCGTGAGTCCATCTCCGCAAACGATAACAACTGGTCCGCAATGCTTTATGACGGAAACGACTACTACTTCAGCAAGAAGTATAAGATGCACATCGTTGATCGCGTAGGCGGCGGCGACAGCTTCGGCGGCGGTCTGATCGCGGCGACTCTTAGCGGCTACGATTCTCAGGCAACCATCGAGTTCGCAGTTGCTGCTTCCTGTCTGAAGCACTCCATCGAGGGCGACTACAACATGGTATCCATGGATGAGGTTGCTTCCTTGGCAGGTGGAAACGCTTCCGGACGTGTACAGAGATAAATATATTGACAGAGAGATACCGTCGACGGACAGGGGAAATTCCCCTGTTTGCCGACGGTACGGCATATAAAGGCACCGCCTAATCGGGCTGCGGGTGTCTTTCAGGAGGAGAAGATATGGCAGAGTTAAGCTTGAAAATAGTAGATGCAAATGGACAGGTGCTTGCTGAGAAGAGCGGAGAGGACAGAGTGGATTTTGTTTACCGCGGAGAGTACGCGGAGGGAGATCAGATCGTTCTGACATCCTCCGAACACGATATTCATCTGATCTGGCAGGTGGACGATGCGCTGGGCGCAGCGATGTGCTACGTGACAGAGGATATCGCCTACACGATTCCTTTCGGCGAGAAGAAAAAGGTATATTCACCGAAGACCTTCAGCGGAGAGCGGCATTATCTGTATGTGAGAGTGGCTGAGGAGGATGAAATCAGCCGTTACCGCAATCTGGCGCTGAATGTGGCTGATCAGCATGATGTGAAAGGCTGCTACCCTCATGCAAGCGCTAACGTAGAGACTCGCGGAGAGTCTGTGTTTGCAGCAAAGAATGCTATTGACGGAGTTTATGCAAACTACAGCCACGGTGGCTGGCCCTTTGAGTCCTGGGGAATTAACCGCGACCCTAAGGCGGAGATGAAAGTAGAGTTCGGCAGAAAGGTATGGGTGGATTGTGTGAAGATTTGTCTGCGCGCAGACTTCCCTCACGATTCTTACTGGACGGAAGGAACTGTGACCTTCTCCGATGGCAGCAGCGAGGTGCTTAAGTTCGTGAAGACTGACAGAGTGCAGACCTTCAAAATCGCACCCAGAGAGATTGAATGGATAACCTTCGGCACATTGATCAAGGCAGACGACGAGTCACCGTTCCCGGCACTGACGCAGATTGAGGTGTACGGAAAGGAACTGTAATGCGTAAGGGGAAAAGGTCTGCTGATATTCGTCCTCTGCGAACAATATGTAATATTTGATGATATTATTCGGAACAAAAGGTTGCTTTTGTTCCGAATAATTGTTATAATACAGTTATAAGATTGTTCGGAGGTGTTTTATGAAGGAGTTTATGACAACAAAGGAAGCGTCTATAAAGTGGGACATTTCTGCACGTAGGATTAATGTCCTTTGTAAAACGGGAAGGATCCCTGGGGTGTATAAAGAAGAGAATCAGTGGTTTATTCCTACTGAGGCGGAGAAACCTGTGGATAAGCGTTTAAAGGGAGATGCACCCCGCCAGAATATACAACTGAAAACAGAAAAAAAATTACCGTTACCTATCGGTATCTCCGATTTTAAAAAGGCATCCGGAGAATATTATTATGTGGATAAGACGTTATTGATTAAAGATTTGATTGATGAACGGCCACAGGTGTCCTTATTTACGCGTCCGCGTCGATTTGGTAAGACGCTGAATATGGATATGCTTCGGGTTTTCTTTGAAAAGACGGAAATTGATACGTCGGGTTATTTTCGGGATAAGAGAATTTGGGCTTGTGGAAAAGAATATCAGGAATATCAGGGAAAATATCCGGTCATCTATGTAACCTTCAAGGACGTAAAGTGTGAAACTTGGGAACGAGCATACGATCTCATGTTTAAAGTATTAAGGAATGAAGTTGAACGTCATCGTGAACTGCTTGAGAGTGATAAAATCAGCTCATATGAGAAGAAATACATTACGAGCATACTTGAAGGAAATGTCAACGAGAATGATGTGGCATTGCTTTTTCTGAACTTGTCACGATTGCTGCATGCACACTATGGTGTGGCTCCGATGATTATTATTGACGAATATGATACACCGATTCAACAGGGACATATTCGCGGTTACTATGACAAAGTAATAGATTTTATGCGAGCGCTGTTTTCCGGCGGTTTGAAGGATAATCCGCATTTGTCATACGGTTTTTTGACCGGTATCTTACGTGTGGCGAAGGAAAGTATCTTCAGCGGTCTGAATAACCTGAAGATAAATTCTATTTTGGATAATCGGTATAGTGAATATTTCGGTTTTACGCCTGATGAAGTAAGAAAGATGGCTGAGTATTATGGTGTGCCGGAAAAGTATGAAGAAATCTGTGGGTGGTACGATGGATATCGGTTTGGAAAGACGGAGATATTTAATCCTTGGTCAGTAATTGGATATTTTAACAATGAATGTATTCCGCTGGCGTTTTGGCAATCTACTGGTAGTAATGATATTATAAGTGAAGTGCTGGCGAATGCTACGATGGAAACCTACGAAAAGCTGGAATCGTTAATGCAGGGAAAATCTTTTGTGACGCACATTGATACCAGTGTTATTTATCCGCAGATTCAGAATAATCCGTCGACCGTTTACAGTTTTCTTCTGGTAACAGGTTACCTGAAAGCGATAACAAAGGATCAAACATTTGGTGGGGATTATATCTGTGAGGTTGCATTGCCGAATAAAGAAATCTCGTATGTGTACAGTAAAGAGATCCTTTCTCGATTCGAGAATGTGATTCCGATTTCTGCTGCGATATCGATACAGGAAGCAATTTATACAATGGATATTCCGGCGTTGCAAAAGCGGTTGGAGCGTTTTCTGTTGCAGACAATCAGTTTTCATGATGCAGCTAATGAAACATTTTATCATGGTCTGATTTTAGGGCTGTGTGCGATGATGGATAACAGATATCATATTACATCGAATCGAGAGGCGGGCAGTGGACGTTTTGACATTCAGATGTTGCCGCACAATAAAAAACTGCCGGGAATTCTAATGGAATTGAAAGCGGGGAAGGAATGTAAGGGTGAGAATTTGGAGGAGCTTGCAACTCGCGCTTTGCATCAGATAAACAAACGAGAGTATCATGTGGAAATGCGCTGTCATGGTGTGGAAGAAGTTTTAAAGTATGGAATTGCTTTCTTCGGAAAGAAGGTTTGCATTAAGGCTGAGTTAAGCAAATTATGAGGATTAAGGATGACTAATTAATCCCCAAACAAAATACGTCACCGCCAATAGATCCGCACACCCTCCGGGAGACAGATTCCTGGCAATAAATGCATCATCCAGTGCTTCCAACTGTTCCCTCCGGGGAAATTCATTCTCCTGAAGCAGTATCCGTGCAGCATCGGCAGCAAACTCAGCCCCCTCTATACCTCCACGGTGATAGAGATTGGTGTCCTTCACCTCTGCGATCAGATGAAGCAGAGCGATGGCACCGGCATCATTGGCACTTAAGCCTGCACGCAGACCATTTTGGTAGGCGGGCAGGCTAATATTTTTTACGGAGGGAAGTCCGGCGGCCACTTCGCCGCGGATACCGGTGAGTCCGTAATTTAAGTAGAGACGCTGCCCGGCAGTAGCACCGTCGAAGGCAGTGATATCGGAGGCGACAGAAAGTTTCACCATCTGCGCACATTCGTCAAACAAGCGGGAAATTGGTGCGAAGGGATTCTCTGGCGTCCATAGCCGTCCCAGCGCACCGCAGAGAACCCCCAGGGTGTAGATGATTCCCTTGTGAGTATTGACACCGCCGGTGGCGGTATACATCTCTTTTTCCGCGGAAAGCCCAGCCGCGCGAAGGAGAGCGAACGTCTCCTCCGGTGTCTGCGCGGCAGTCAGTTGGCCGATATTTACGCAATTCTGAAAGTAAGGTTCAAGTGCTTCGGCGCTTCTTAAGAAGGTGGAGATATTCATATCCCGGTGGCTGCCGTTGTTTCTGCGGTCAACCAGACCGGGCTTCGGGGTAGTGTTTACCTCGTCGATCAGACTCTGCACGGCGAGGGCGGCGATTCTTTTTGCATCTGCCTGTGCGAAATAATCGAAAAGGATTTTTGTGGTAACTTTCTGCAACTCGGACACGGAGTGGAGTCTTCCGGCGGCACAAGCGCGGCCCGGCGCACCGCACACAATGCAGCCCCGTTCGGTGGCACGTTTTAAGATTCGTCCATCCATATCAATTACATCCATGTCAAACAGCCTCCCGATCGGGGAGGCTATTTCAATATTTACGCATAGTTTCTTCAGCCCGGTTGCGGACAGACCCTTGATACAATAAATTGCCTGGCAGCCGGTGACAGAGGTTTCGATTTTACGCGCAAGAATAAACTCTTTCGGCAATGCGTCATCCAGTGCCAAAAGGCCCACACGAAACGCTCTCTCAATGAGTTGAGAATATTTGGCAGGACCGGCAATATTCATCGTGAAGGAAACGAGCGGACAGGCATATGTTCTCAACAGTGTCTGCTGTAGTTCGGCACGGCGGTCTCTGGCCTCTAAAACTTGAGCGAGTGTTACTTCTGGCATGGTATCCCTCCTGTTAGTCTTCAAAATGTGTGTGGCTGGAGCGGCACCTACCCTACATCGTCAGGTCAGACTGCTTTTCCTGCTGAGCGTCAAGTTTTCTTAAGTTTTCCTCCGCGTCATCGCCCACGCAGCCCACCAAAAGATATCTGCGGCCAAAACGATCGTAGATAAAGTGGTTCAGCAGGTGGAAATTGTAAATCTCACCGGTACGTGGCACATGGATGCGCGGTCCGGTGCAGGGGTGGAGTTTTTCATCAATGGACACATGATGGTTGTCAACGTAAGTGATTGGCAGATTATCCCGAATCATCTGGTTTACTTTCCGCTCCAGATCCTGAATGTCAAAATTTGGTGCCGTGTCCGGAAAGCTGATGACGAAACCGTGGCGTACATCGTCATGACCACAGCGGGCGAGATCCTCGGCGGGCATACAAAACTCGCAAAGGTCCTCGGCAGTGTGTGCCATCAGACGGTAGGACAGGGAATCGTAAACAACGGAGCGGATTTCCTGCGGTTCCGGCCCAAACAGAGTGGGGCGGGAAATCATTACCTGCTCGCCAACGCCAATCAGCAGGTTTGCGTTGTAACCGAGCAGAGGATAGACCAGATCAAAATGCTCGACGATGACACGCTTTCCATTGTGGAGAGCCTCGCTGATTGCGTCTGCCAGTACACTCATCTGGGTGAAACCGTTCTCAAAACGGATATCCACATGGTAAGTGTGGGGAGAGAAGAAACTGAAACCGGTGTCCTGCTCTAAGAGCGGCAACGGGCGGACATAGACGCCGTCGTCGTCGTTGGTGAGTTCCAGTCCGGGAAACATGCCGCGGATCAGTGCGCTCTTTCCGGAGCCGGCTTCCCCGATGATTCCGATAAGCTTGTCAAAAGGGGATAGATATAGCTGGGCAAGCTGCATGCCCAATGCATACATACGGTTGTGGCCTCTAGGGGCAAAATAACTGCTGAGAATATGGTTTTGCTGACGGTCTTTCATTGTAAAGTCTCCTTGGATTGTTGTCTATATATATGTTCAAATGTGGTTTTCGGCACAAGCTTTTGCACCGTCTCTGTGTCACCGGCGTCAGTTGCAGCGCGAACCGCGCTGGCACTCACCGGTGTATCGTCGATCTCTCTTCGAGGAATCACACATAGCTCAATACCGCGCGACGGAAGATGGTGGCTTAAGACCTCGTTATAGCGGTTCGTCATGGGCGACAGAGGCTCAGTGCCGACAAAACGGTGAGTAATTCCGAACTTCGGAACAAAATGTTGACAAAAAATTTCGATATCCAGCATGCATTGGATATCATCCGCCTTATCTCGCTCCTTCAAAAAATAGGTGGGGAAGGTGGTTGAGGAAATGAGATAAGGACCGGTGGGAAGCACCGTCACATTGGGGAGGTGAGCGGTAGCCATCTTTGCCATCAGAAGGCGGTCTGCAGCCGGAAAGCGACCTTTGTCCTCCGAGAGAACAAAAATATACAGGTGATCACACTGTGCGGCGGCAGTCTCCGCCAAATATTGGTGCCCGAGAGTAAAGGGGTCGCAGTTCATGACGATGGAGCCAATCTTGCCGGAGGAAGAATCTACTGAAAAATCGGTAGAAGATAAGTCCGACAGATTTTCTAAAAATCCGGCGATTCCATCCTGCTTATCCTCCATTAGAAGCACCCGGTCAGTCTGTGCCACCGGATAAAAAAACAGCGGTGTAAACAAATGTATGTTTTCGGGCTTCGTATAGAGAAATAAATGTCGGTGTCCGTCGCGGAAAGCTTCACGTCGGAGGGCGGTGAGCACACCGGCTAAAAGTCCCTCTCCCTGCCTCGTTGGATCGACAGCAATGCACTTTAAGAGGTTTGCGTTTCGTGAGCCGGTGGCGACCAGGGTTTCACCGTCCCAGAAAAGAGCCGTCTGCTCGAGGTTGGTATCCGGGGTCAGGCCGACGTTTGCGAGAAAACGCTGCCAAGTATGCAATTTTTCACCATGCAATTTACTGCGGATCTCAATATCCATGTGTTTGCTTCCTTATCAAGAATATGCCTGCTTTTATTATACATGATTTATTGGAATATGCAAGAAAAAACGATTGCATTTTCTAAAATTGTATTATACAATATGAGTATATTGTTACTATAACAATCCTTGCATAGTAGAAGGAGATCAAAAAACATGGAAATTATTCAATGTGCATCGGCAGGGACGATGGAGTCCAGCGATGTTTATGTAGAGATTGAGCCCGGTGAGGCAGGTGTGCAGGTAGAGCTTCAGTCAGTGGTGCTTGACCGTTTTGGTGAGGCGATACACCGCACGGTGAGAGAGGTGCTGAGCGAACTCTGTGTGGAGCAGGCGAAGGTTCGCGTGGTAGATCAGGGTGCGTTGGAGTGCGTGATCCGTGCGCGGGTCGAGACGGCGGTGCTTCGCGGAAAGGGGGAAAGCTGATGCGGCGCAGTATGTTGTTTTTGCCGGGAAATAACCCGAATATGTTGATTAACGGTAATTGCCTTGGTGCGGATGCGGTGATTTTTGATCTGGAAGATGCAGTGTCCCCTGCGGAGAAGGATGCCGCACGCATTCTTGTCAGAAATACCATGCGTTATCTGGATTTCTGTGGATGTGAGATCATTGTCCGTATTAATT
>JAFSBP010000149.1 GCA_017437205.1 Lachnospiraceae bacterium | reverse complement strand
CAGTCAACGCCTTCTGCCCGGAATACCTGCTGACCGACCCCGACTCTAAGAGAAGCAGGCAAATCCGTCGGCTTACTCCCCGTTCCGGCGCTTTTCTCCACCGGATCGTCCGCAATCCCGGACGGCTGCGGATGTCCTCTCCTCTGTTCTGGCAGACCGACATACTGAACGCCCTTTCGGGTATGAAGCTGACACCGGGTCAGTTTCTGGAAGCAGGCGCCCGGGGCGCCGCTCTGGAGCAGCTTTTAAGCCAGCGCTTTGGCGGTGACACAGCAAAGCTGCCCCGATTCCTCAGGAAAGAAAAGGACTTTACTGAGAAAAGCTATTTTGAGATCCGCGGATGGGATCCATCCGGAATTCCCACGGAACAGGCAAAAACCGTACTGCAGATCAATCTGTGATCCGTTTTTTCGCTACAACTTCAAAAATTTTGCAGGCTCGTCTGTTGCGGGACGAGCCTGCATAGGTATTATTTCATTTCCATCGCCAGCCGCACACCAATCCTGATTCCCTCAATAAATCCCGCCCTCTCATGATCCCGGCACAGCTTACAGATCGGGTAGATGATTTTATCCATCTCCCGGAGTGGCATACCGTTCATCTGCCGGTAGAGCTCGTTGAAGTCTTCCTTGATCTGCTCGTTGTCGTAGGGGTTGTTTTCGTTGTGACACTCGTAGAGCATGGTCAGAACAGACTCGCCATCGCCATAGTTGGGTGGATGCTGCTGGATATGTGCTTTCAGAGTGTCGAAGAATTGTTTCATAACATCACCGTCCTTTCAA
This sequence comes from Lachnospiraceae bacterium, assembly GCA_017437205.1. Lineage (GTDB taxonomy): Bacteria > Bacillota > Clostridia > Lachnospirales > Lachnospiraceae > RGIG423. The sequence continues at coordinate 1,597 of JAFSBP010000149.1, read as the reverse complement.
AGTTTGGGTGATGTTAACTCTACGTGGCGGCGGTTTCAAGTGTCAGTTCTGACGAAATTTTCTCAAGCAATTCGTCCTTTGTGGGGACATAGATAATGGCCATCGCTTCCTCTTCTGTTAGTTCGCCTGCCAGGTAGCGGTCTCTGGCATCCGTGGCAACTGTCATCCACTTCCGGTACTGTTCAATGGTCATATCCACCACCGATGGTTTCTTATCGCTTAATGCACGACCCACCCGGCTTGCAAGTCTCCTCTTAATCCGCAAAAACCCACGGATGATTTTGTTGGATGCGGCTTTTCTCTTGTATGCGAGGTATGGTGCAATCTCTTTACAGGTCTTACCATCTTGAACAATGCGGTCACAATACAGTGTTTTCTTTCTCGTCTTCGGTATGAAATACCTGCCACAATACTGGCATCGCGCGATATTTAGATTTGATAAACAGAAGTGCTGCAGGAGGAATACATAATACTGTCCTGTGGACCGAAACAAATACTGAACATCCAGCGTGTCGCCCAAAGTAAAAAATACGGTGGCAGTTGACTGATGAATAATGTCCTCTCTGAGATTCAGTTCCCATGGATCTTCGGGATCGGGCTCGCACAGTAGTGATAGTGCAAGGTCTACTGTGACCTCTACGATTTCCGGTGCAGATAGTCCATCTGCCATAAAGCCTGCAGCCTGTTTTTCACTCCAGTTTTCAAAAGATGTTGTGCTGATCTCATCATAAAACTGTGTCATTAATAGTGTGTACCACATAGGAGATTCCTCCCATAGTCGGTGTAAGTATCTCCCATAGCACAGGCGGAACGGAAATTGGCTTGAAGGATCTTCCTCAACCTGGAACGCCAGAGTCTGGACCAGATTTAGTTCCTTCAGTACTGTATCGCGGTCACGCTCTGTTAATGCAATCAACTCCTCTGCGATGGTAATATCAGGCAGCGGCATCTCTCCAAGCTCTGTGGAGAGGTGCCGCTTTATTTTTCCATCCGGTAGCAGCGAGATGTATAGTCCATGTTTCTTCATTGCAATCACCCTTTGTCTGTAATCAATCTTTGTGATTTTCAGAAAGATCACTTAGAGATTTATTTCCAAAAATCCCTTTGCTAGAGTGTATCACGAAAGGAGGTTACGCCCATGTTGAAGAACGTCGACAAGGAAAGGAGGTGTGCGAAATTTCTGCAACAGAAGTTGAACTGGAGCTGGGAACGATGGATCAGGTGGAACTCCAGCAGGTACAGTGGCTCTGGGAACCGTACATACCCTTTGGGAAAATTACGATTATCCAGGGTGATCCCGGTGAGGGTAAGACCACACTGGCTCTGCGGTTGGCAGCAGCCTGCACTACCGGAGAACCTCTGCCGGGAATAAAGCCGCTGGAACCCTTCAATGTGATCTATCAGTCAGCAGAGGATGGTCTGGGGGACACCATCAAGCCACGGCTGATAGATGCGGGAGCGGATCAAAGCCGGATATGGTATGTGAAAGAGGACAAGAAAGCGCTGACACTGATCGATAACCGCATTGAGAAAGCGATTTGTGAAGCGAATGCCCGGTTGATGATCCTGGATCCGGTGCAGGGGTATCTGGACAGTG
>JAFSBP010000148.1 GCA_017437205.1 Lachnospiraceae bacterium | reverse complement strand
GTCCGCTGCGTAAGTGTTTAGGAATCTGCCATTGACTGCCACCGTGAAGCGAATAACGTTGAGCGCTCCGCCTCGTCCGAGAACCACCTCATTCAGTGCCAGATTTTCCTCAATGACTTTTCCACCGCGGATCAGTGAGCCCTCAACCATCATCCGCTCCTGAATCACCATCTTGTCTGCAATCAATGCGTCAAGGTTCTCCTCCACGGTCTGAATCTCCAACTCCGCCAGATAACCCAGTGTGCCTAAATTCACTCCGATAAACGGAATCCCTAAGCCCGCCAGATCTCTGGCCGCCTGGATCAGTGTTCCGTCTCCGCCTAACACCAAAACGCACTGAGTTTCTTTCGGCACCTGAGCAGGATCGGTATATTTGAAATTTTTCTCCTGTGTCTGCCCTAAATATCCTTTTGCACCATCCGGTCTGTCCTGTGGTTTTCTCACCTGACAGACACACCCCTTCGCTTCCAGATATTCCTTTATCTTTTTCGTCGCCTCACCACGCGGATCCTTGTCCACATTAGGCACCAAAAAAAAGTGTGTCATCGCTGTTCCCTCTCGCTTTACCTGTCATAAACGTAAAGCAATCTGCTTTTCTTTCGTCTCTCAATTCAGTGTGTCATGAGCCGCCGATACAATCTTCTCCGGATTTATCTCTTCACCGAGCATGCCTTCGCCATCCTTTTTCAAATGCAGAAGGTACTCAATATTGCCTTCCGGACCCTTGATCGGTGAAAATTCCAGATTAAGTGCAGAAAAGCCAAGGCTTCTCGCAAATTCCAGCACCTTAAGAATCACTTCGAGATGCGTTTCCGGCTCTCGAACCACACCTTTTTTCCCGACTTTCTCCCTGCCGGCTTCGAACTGAGGCTTGATGAGGCAAACCATCTCTGCTCCGTCATTCATCAGCGCATGTACCGGCCCCAGTACCTTCGTGAGTGAGATAAATGATACGTCAATGGAGACAAAATCAATTCCCACACCGATGTCCTCCGGCGTCACATAGCGGATGTTCGTTTTTTCCATACAAACCACCCGCTCATCCTGCCGTAATGACCAAGCCAGCTGACCGTATCCCACATCCACGGAAAACACCTTTACCGCGCCATTTTGCAGCATACAGTCGGTGAAACCTCCGGTGGAAGCTCCCACATCCATGCACACTTTCCCGGACAGGATAAGATCAAAATGGCTCATCGCCTTCTCCAGTTTCAGTCCTCCGCGGCTCACATATTTCAGCGTAGGTCCCTTGATCTCAATCACCGCGTCATCCTTCACCTGCGTTCCGGCCTTGTCCTCGCGCTGACCGCCCACAAACACATTTCCCTCCATGATCATAGATCTCGCCTTTTCTCTGGAGGTCGCCAGTCCGCGCTGCACCAACAGGACGTCTAATCGTTCTTTCATTCTTTTATCCTTTCAGGCGATGCAGAATGCGCTCGGCAACGGATACGTAATCCATTCCCAGGGATTCATGCAGCTGCGCCACAGTACCATGTTCTACAAAATCATCGGGCAATGCAATGTTTAAGCAGTCGCAGTCGATCTGCTGCTCAGCAAGCAAGCCGGACACCTGCTGCCCAAAACCACCGGTAATCACATTTTCCTCCAACGTCACCACCAGCCGGTGATGAAGGGCCAATCGGACAATCAACTCCTTGTCCATCGGCTTTACAAAGCGGATATTCACCAGCGTAGGTTCGACTCCCCGCTCACGAAGTTGTTCCACCGCAAGATCTGCCGTCTCCACCATGCTTCCGACGGCTAAAATCGCCACCTCTTTGCCCTCGGAGAGAATCTCGCTCTTTCCTGTCACAAAAGGCTCCTGTATATTTTTAAGCCCCTTCCACGCAGCTCCTCTCGGATAACGGATCGCCACCGGTCCGCTTTGCTCTACTGCATAGCAAAACGCAGCCTTCAAATCATATTTATTCTTTGGAGCAATCACCGTCATGCCGGGGATATTGCTCAGGTAACTTAAATCGAATGCCCCGTGATGTGTCGGCCCGTCTTTTCCCACCAGACCTGCTCTGTCCACCGCAAAGATCACCGGAAGATTCTGCAGGCATACATCGTGGACAATCTGATCGTAGGCTCTCTGCAAGAAAGATGAATAGATTGCCACCACCGGTCGCAGTCCGCCCACTGCCATACCTGCTGCAAATGTCACTGCATACTCCTCTGCAATTCCTACATCAAAGAATCGATCGGGATATTTCTTTGCAAATTTTGACAGACCGGTTCCGTCTTTCATGGCCGCGGATACCGCAACCAACTCCGGATGCTCCTCGCCCAGCTCACACATTGCCTTTGCAAACACATCGGTGTAGGAACTGCTTTTCTTCTCCTTTAACGGCTTTCCTGTGGTCAACTCAAAGGGCTCCACTCCATGGAACTGAGAAGGATTCTTTATTGCGGGCTCATAGCCGCGTCCCTTCTCCGTCTTTACATGGATCACGATAGGTCTGTTCAGCTTCACTGCACGAGCCAGCACCTCAATCAACACACCAAGATTATGACCGTCTACAGGACCGACATAAGTCACTTCAAAATCTTCAAACAGATTTCTCGGCAGAATTAAATCCTTCACGCCCTTTTTTGCCTTGCTGAGTAGCAAATCCACGCCCATGCCCACACCGGACATCTTCGCCAGCGAACCCTTCAGACCGTATTTCAAATTATTATATCCGCTGTTCAGACGAATCTTCGCCAAATGATTGGAAAAACCGCCCTTACTTTCGGAAATGGACATATTGTTATCATTTACGATAACGATCATCTGGCTTTTCAACTCAGACAGATTGTTCAGGGCCTCATAGGCCATGCCGCTGGACAATGAACCGTCACCGATCACCGCAACGATCTTATTGTCCTGCCCCTGCAGATCTCTGGCCTTTGCCATACCTATTCCCGCAGAGATGGACGTAGAACTGTGTCCTGTGTCAAAGGAATCGTAGACACTCTCACGCCGCTTCGGAAAGCCGCTCATATATCCCTTTTCACGCAGGTGATCGAAACCTTCCCGCCGTCCGGTAAGCAGCTTATACGGGTACGCCTGATGCCCCACATCCCAGATGATCTTATCCTCCGGGAGATCAAGCACTTTAAGGAGTGCCAGTGTAAGCTCAACCACACCGAGGCTGGACGCCAAATGTCCGCCTGTCCGACTCACTTTTTCCAGTAAAAAATCACGGATCTCCTGAGCCAGTATTTCCAGCTCACCGACACTTTTTTCTTTGACGTCGGAGGGCTGTTCAATGTATTCTAACATAATTATTTCCTCTACTTTAACCGATTCACCAGCGAAAGGATCAATTCCTCCAAAAAGGCATTCTCGCCGGGAATTTCATGCATCAAAGATACTGCCCTCTCGGACAATTCTTTCACCTTCTGTGCGGCCGCATCGAGACCGTACAATGTAACGTAAGTGGTTTTCTGATTCTTTTCATCACTGAGTACCGGTTTACCAAGTTCCTCTGTAGTGCTGGTCACATCCAGAATATCATCCTGAATCTGGAAAGCCATTCCTACTAAAAGTGCTACTTCACCAGCCTTTTTCACCATCTCATCATCAGCCCCCGATAACACCGCACCGATCATCATGGATGCCTCTAAAAGCGCACCGGTCTTCAGCGCATAGATAAATCTAAGTTTATCTTCCGGCACAGGCTTTCCGGTAAGCTCCACATCTACAGTCTGCCCACCGATCATGCCATAAATTCCGGTTTTCTCTGCCAATATACTGATCGCCCTCACCACACGCTCCGGATATGCAGTCCAATGAAGCGCCTTTGTCGCAGTCTCGAACGCATATATCATCAACGCGTCGCCGGCAAGAATTCCCATATCCTCGCCGTACACCACCCAAGTAGTCTTCTTTCCGCGGCGATACTCATCCGCATCCATTGCAGGGAGGTCATCATGCACCAACGACGACGTATGAATCATCTCAATGGCTGCCATAAACGGCTCAATTTCAGTTCCGGTACCTCCGCAGAGTCGGTAAGTTTCCTCCATCAAAATCGGACGGAGACGCTTTCCGCCTGCCCTCACGCTGTAATTCATCGCCGAAAAGATTGTCTTCTGATGTCCCGACTCCTCCGGCAAATATTCCTCCAAAAGCTTATCCACGCGCGCTGCCTGAGCGGCAAGTCTCTCTTTAAAGTTCATCCTTCGCTTCTCCTTCAAGTACCTCAATCTGTTTTTCCACCTGCTCTATCCGGCGGTTACAATCCCGGATGAGTTTAATTCCCTTACTGTAAAGCGTAAAGGAATCCTCCAGCGAACAGTCCTTATTTTCCATCGCCTGAATGATCTGACTTAATTCCTCAAAGCTTTCCTCCAGGGAAAGCTGTTTTTCCTTACTCACTGCCATCCTTATCTCCACCTCTATCGTTCGCCTGCGATATCTGCACATCCATCGGAATCTGCCTTATCCTTCACGACTTCCTCCGCACGCGCGGTCACTTCTCCATCCTTAAGTCTCAGCTTCAGACGATCACCGGGAATAATCTGTGCTGCACTTGTAAGCGGTGCACCGCTCTCTTTGGATGCATACACGTACCCTCCGCTCAATCTCGCAAGCGGAGACAATCCCTCCAACCGCGTGCTGTAGATGAGCAGACGATGACGGCTGTCTTTCATTTTATCAACAAACACCCTCTTTAACAATTCTTCCCACTCGCCGGTCTGACGCATATACT
>JAFSBP010000147.1 GCA_017437205.1 Lachnospiraceae bacterium | reverse complement strand
TATCTGCAGCAGGTCTTTACCATATCCGGAAAGTCGATACCATCATGCTCACGCATCCAGACGATCTGGGACTCATGGCAATTCAGCATCTCCAGCTTTGTGTCGATATGTTCAGACATATCCACAAACTCGGTAGGATTAAAATTCACTCCACACAAGGTATCCATGTAGTAAATCGGCACCAGTCTCGCCGCCTCTGTTTCCTCGGTAAAGTAGTGAGGGCAGGTGGCAGAAAAAGATGCGTCAAACACCAATTTCGACACTGCATTGTGATCGGGCATGTAATCGTCCGGATCGTGGGTGATGATAAAATCGGGATTCACTTTGCGAATGATATTTACCACCTTATCTCTCGACTCTTTGTTATTATCATAGATCTCCAAATCATGGAATCCGCCCCAGAACACCTCGAAACCGCCGATCCGACCACTCCGCTTCGCTTCCTCAGCGCGCATCTCGGCCAATTCCTCCGGCATGATGATCTCATGGCCTTTGTCGCCACTGCAGAGATGGCACACCACTACTCTGTCGCCGCGCTCCTTACATTTTAGCAAAGTTCCCGCGCAGGCGATCTCCATGTCGTCCGGATGACAGGATATTACTAATACTGTATACATACGTTTTCCCTCTCAATTGTTTTAGTTGCACTCTGCCACTAACGGACCTGCCAGTTCCTTCAGATAGAACAGTTTTCCGGGCAGGGTAGGCATAAAGGTAGAGGTAATGTTCATATCAGGGCCGTAATGCAGCGTGGTCAGGAAACTCATTCCCTGCCAGCCCATGCCTCTTCCCAAGGTTCCATCAGCACCGCCGATAATATAGTCTGCCTGCAAAAACAGACCGGGACCGATGGTATTTGCGCGGCAAGGCACCAAAGTAGTGCGGCTCTTGAAGCTGGTGAGTGCATTCTGCTCAATGGTCAGCGGATGAAGCTTCGCGCCGATGCGGTAAGGCGCTGCCTTCCACTCTTCCACAGAAGCATAATCCTCAGCAAACTGAGGCTCCCAGAATGCAATGTGGCACATTCTTCCGATTCCGAATACCAGAACCAACTTCGCTCCCTCCGCCTTCAATGCGGCAATTTTGCCCGGATAGGTGGGAAGGTTATCTTTGGTTGCAAAATTTCTCTGGCTCTCAGGCACGGTCAATTCGCCCAGCTTATCGAAAAATGCCTGCTTCATACTGTATTCGAAAGATGCAGGATTGTCGGAGGACAGGGTATTTCCCTCACCGTCAGACCACTCATCCATGTTGAAGGTGTATACATGCTTACAATCCACCTTCCAAGCGGTCAGGAAATATACCGCCCACTTATACATACCCATGGGACCTACCGGAAGAATCATTGCCAGTTTACGACCCTCGTCCTTCGCCAGCTTGATCTGCAGCGCGATCTCATGGCCCATCAATGTATCAAAATCATTGATATTATCACACTCAACCGGGTTAAAATCCTTGTTCCAAAACGCCTCACGCGCAACTCCCTTATCACAGCAGGCATCAATCTTTGCCATATCCCATCCCTTGGGATAAAAGCCTTCCAATAAACTTCCCTTCACTGTACTCAAAAAATCCATAATCATCGTTCCTTTCTTTGTTTTATTTCGTGTTAACACATTTTCCCAGTGTTTCACTCTTTTTGTTGCTTACGCTTCAATTTTATGATAAGATAGAGAAAATGTATTTAACTTATGTTTTTATATATTTAACACATCGTACTTAAGGAGGAGTTATGGATTTTCAATTTGTACCGGTCATACCAGAGATTGAAATCACCGGTTTTCATTCCATCTATTATTTCGAATTTGACAAAACCTTCTACCACCCCTCCGAGAAGCACGATTTCTGGGAGATGGTTTATGTGGATGACGGCTGTATCAACGCCATCGT
>JAFSBP010000146.1 GCA_017437205.1 Lachnospiraceae bacterium | reverse complement strand
GGTGGATGTGTACCGAGATGAGACGACGTACAGTGCGGTTTACATGAAGGTGGATGATCCGGAGGAAGGATTTATATTTGATTATCACATCAGGCAGGAGGGTGACATTTATGAGATTCTCTATGATGAGGAAGAATACGAGATTGAAAAGGTTAATATCAATGGTCCGACAGGGGAACTATTTATGTCTTTAGTAGAAACGGGGACAAACACCTTGGTATGGTTGGATAACGTCCGGAATGTGGTAATTTCGATTAACGGATATCTTGCAGAGGAAGACATGTTGCACATAGCAGAGAGCGTCTTTTTGTGCAAAACGCCAAAATGAAAAAAGTTTTAAAAATGGTGTCGGTTTTTCCGGACTTTTTACGTTATATAGGTACCAAAACAAATAAAGGAGGAGTTGTACATGAAACAAAATCAAAAACTTCTTATCGCCATCGGACTAGGCGTGCTGATTCTCATGAATGTTTTTGTACTTGGTTGGCTTCTTACCGACTTCTTCTCCGGTTCATTTGAACCGGAGAAGACAGTCGCTGCGACAGAGAACCGAGAAAATACGACCGGCGCGGAGCCAACGGAGGAAATAACGATAGAAGCGTCTACCGAAGAGCCAACTACCGAAGATCCCACAACTGAGGAACCAACCACCGAAGAAATTCCTACTGAACCGCCTCTTCTTGAGACAGAGCAGGTGTTTGCGGAAGTGAGGAGACCGATTTATAATCGATATGCGGGGAGCGAAGAGCGGGATATCGGTTATGCTAAGAGTGGATTAACACGGGGACCGACGGAATTTATCGTTGAAGATAACATTGTCTGCATTTTGGATGAGGTGAATAATCGAATAATTTGCTGTAATATTGAATTTGGTGGTGTAAACTACCCGGCAGTGAGTAATGTGAAGGGACTATATTATAATAAAAATGGTCAGTATGCATTGATTAATGATAACAGCATCGTAGAAGTGTATTCCAGTAGTGGTGGAGGAAAAGTAAAAATTGTTAACTTAGGAGACAGGACAAAAGAAATATATGATGCAAATAAGGGGGAAAAGCTATTTGTGACTAAGATTGTGTCAATGGATGGTACCAGTGTGACAGTTGAGGCCTTGCCCAAGGTGCAGTATCGTTATGATTGGTCGACAGATACGCTGGAAGCGCTGGGGAATGCTCCCGAAATACCAAAAATGAAGGTGAATGGACAGGCGGTAACCGTTCTTGGCGAAGTAGGCGATAGAGTGTACTATCAGTACCGCGAGGGGACGAAGGACGTCATCGGCGTAGAAGTGAAGAATGTCGGAAGGTGGTATGTGACACAGGAACTGAGTGGCTACCACAGTGTGCCGAAAAATAATTTGTATGCCTCACGGGATGGAAAGTTATATCTGATGGAATGTTTTGAGGATCAGACGGTAATCAGTGAGTTGATGTTGGGAGAGCCTGAAGAAGAGCCGACGGAGGAATCTACAGAAGATTCTACGAAGGAACCAGCGCCCTACGATGAGGTACTGGATGAGTATTTTGCTAAACGCGAGGCACTGTATACAGTAACTGAAGAGCCGGACTTTGATCCGGAAAGGTGGCAGTATATACAAAAACGGAAGAAAAATTTGGGCGCAACTTTTACGGATGCTGTGGTAACATATAAAAACGTAGAAATTATCAGTGAGACGGACTCAGAAGTGAAGCTAAAGCTGTGGGAGTCGGCAAAGATTACTTATGTTTATGATGGCTATTATGCGCAGCATACGACGTACGATCAATTGCCACACATTATCCGATTGTCAAAACAGGATGGTAAATATCAGATTCAGACGGACTCCTGTTGGGATATGATGACGCATTATCAAACAGGGCTGGAGGAGGATATAAAATTGCTGATTCCCGGAAGTGATTCATTTGCCGGGTAAAGGGTAACTAACGAAAAAAGACGATATTGGAGACAGAGCATGAAACGAATCATACATAAACTGCTCTTGTTGACTGCGAGTCTCATGGCGGCAGCAATGTTGATGACGGGATGTGACTTCCTCATCTCATTGCTGCCGGATAGCTATGCGATCGAGCCGACAAGTGGAGAAGAGACAAGCGGGATTTACGGGGAATATGGCGGAGGATATCCGTGAAACAAAACCGCTCCCGCCCATTGGCAGGAGCGCGATTCTTAATCCTCACGGAGCATTTCTACAGTGCCGCCTGTTTTTTGAGGGTCGGCAGCCCTTTTTCTTCGGCAATGCCTGATTTGCCTCGCATAGTGCCCTGCTGATTCTCAGGGCGTGGCAGTTGAATGTGCCGCAGCCGGAGGTGATGCGGTTGAGTTTACGAAAAAAACAGGAAGATTTTTTCATAAAAAAGACCTCTTTTCTTACAGAGTATGCGGGAGAAGAGGTCTTTGTCTGTCAGTCTTTGTTTGAATCGGTTTCCGGTGCCGGAGGCAGGGCGATCAGCTTACAGATGGGCTGGCCCAGTCCGGAGAATTTTGCCTCGTACTCGGTCATCACATTGCCCACGCACATTTTCTCATTGTGATGGAGGTCGAAGGTGTGAGCGGTGAGTGTCCAGCCGGCTTCGGGGACGGACTCGAGGGAGAAGGAAAAGAGTGCCTGATTGTCGGTCTTAAACTCCAATTGTCCGTCGGGGGAAAGAAACTCGCGGTAGCGGTTTAAAAACGGCACGGAGGTGAGTCGGCGCTTTGCGTGGCGTGCTTTCGGCCACGGGTCGGAGAAATTTAAGTAGATCCGGTCCACCTCGCCGGGGGCGAAGATTTCCGGGAGATCTGCCGCGTCCACCCAGAGGAAACGAAGGTTGGGGATTTCTTCCTCCTCCACCTTCTGGACAGCGCGCACTAAGACGCTTGCGAACAACTCCACACCCAGGTAATTGATCTCGGGGTGAAGCAGTGCCATCTCTCGGATGAATTGCCCTTTCCCCATGCCGATCTCCACATGGATGGGGGCGTCATTCTCAAAATAAGTATTCCAGCGGCCGCGGTACTGCGCGGGTTTATTGACGCAGTAGGGGCTTAATTCGATCAGTTCCTTCGAACCGGGTACATTTCTAAGGCGCATGATTACATTTTCCTTTTTCTAAATTTTTCAACACCGGATTCAAGTATACCAAATCTTGAAAAAAATTTAAAGAATAATCTGAAATTTTTTGTGACAAGTCGGCGGAAATAGTGTATGATAGAGACAGTGTGTTAGAATCTGCGTCAGCAGGTGTGATTTTTACTAAAGGGCTAGGGAGTGTTACAGATGAAAAAGCTGGAAAAACCGGTGGCGGCGATCGCCGCGCTTGCGTTCATATTTGTGTTGTTTACGGCCATGTTTGAGGTGGCGTGTTATGGGGATTTTTCGTATTACCAAAAGGAATATGAGAAGTATGAGGTTCTGGACGACGTGAAGATGGAGATGGATGACCTGATGCACGTCACGAGAGAGATGATGGCGTACCTGCGCGGGGACCGGGAGGTGTTGTCGGTGGAGACCACCGTGGCCGGTCAGAAGATGGATTTCTTCAATGAGCAGGACCGCATACATATGAAGGATGTGCAGGATCTGTTTATCGGGGGATTGCAGCTGCGTTACATCTGTCTGGCGATCGTGATCGTCTCGGTGGCACTGCTTTTGGTATTGAAGGCACCGGTGAAGCGGCTTCTTCCCACGGCCTTTTTGTGGTCGACGGCAGGGCTGTTTGCGGCGATTTTGACCGTGGTGATCTGTGCGATGGTGGATTTTACCGCCTGCTTTACAGTGTTTCATGAGATTTTCTTTGACAATGATCTGTGGATATTTGACCCCTCCACCGATCTGATGATTAATGTATTGGTAGAGGAG
>JAFSBP010000145.1 GCA_017437205.1 Lachnospiraceae bacterium | reverse complement strand
TGAATGCGAAATATAACCCTGACCTGATGGTTGCCGTGGCATCTATTGACCATTATTACGGAAGACTGCAGGCGGAAGGCTTTTATGAGGCGGACGGTGAGCTTCATGCCGGAGAGGTGGAGACATCGCAGATCTTGGCGACCCACCCGGAGACAGTACATATGGACCGTGCGGTGGATTGTGTTCCGGACGTGCCTCGCCCGTACCTTAGCTACGGAAGTATTTTCCGGGCGTCGGAAAGCGGGGTGTGGGGAACTCCTTCACTCGCGTCCGCAGAGAAAGGCGAGAAGATTTTTGCACGCAGTGCAGAGCTGGCGGTAGAGGAGCTTCAGAAAGCCTTTGCCTACATGGAAAAGAAAGAAAAGTTTGGCTACAGCGACTTTTAAGTAACTTAAAAAAATTAATTTAAAACAGGAGAGACGATAACCATGAAAAAGCTTCGTGTATTACTCATCGGTGCTGCATTTTCAGCAGACCTTCATTCCGACGCATATGCCCGGATCAGAGACAAAGTAGAGATCGTAGGTATCTGCGACAAAAAACTGGATCAGGTGGAGGCGTTGGCGAATCGTTATGGATTCACCGGTTACACCGCTTATGACAACTATGACGATGCCATTGCACAGTGCGACTGTGACCTGGTGGACATCTGTATGCCCAATTTCCTGCACCACGATGTGGCGATCAAGGCATTGAACGCGGGAAAGAATATTATTTCTGAGAAGCCTCTTGCGACCACCGTTGAGGATGCGCAGGACATCGTTGATACTGCTGACCGCCTTGGAAAGCATGTATATTATGCGGAGGACTGGCTGTTTGCACCGGCTTTCAGAAAGGCGCTGGCAATCGTGGAGAGCGGACAGCTGGGAAGACCTCTTTATGTTCGCGCACGTGAGTGCCACTGCGGTTCTCACTCCCCCTTCGCGCAGTCCATCAAATTCTGCGGCGGCGGATGTATGGTTCACCTTGGCGTGCATCCGGTTTGCTTCATGCTGTCCCGCAAAAATAATCAGTGGACAGAGCTGACTGCGATGACTTCAGGCGGTGGAGAGAACAATATGGTTCATCAGAAGATGGAAGGCGAGGACTGGGCAGGCGCGTTTATCCGCTTTGCAGACGGCACCTACGCTACGCTGGAGGCGAACTATGTGACCACCGGCGGCATGGAGGATATTCTGGATATTTACTGTGAGAAGGGCTGTGTTCATGTTGATCTTTCCTTCTCCGGCCCTGTAAAGACATATTCCATCGACGGCCTTGACTACACCGTGGAGAAGGCGGAGATCACCACCGGCTGGTCCACCCCTGCGGTAGACGAGAAGTACAATCTGGGTTATTGCGGTGAGATCAATCATTTTGTTGAATGTGCGATGGCGGACAAGGACGCAGATGTAGGACTTCGCGGTGTGGACGGTTTGGAGACGCTGAAGGTGATCAACCTGATCTACAAGTCCGCGAAGGAAGGAATCCATATTAAGAACCCTGCATTAGAAGGTTGATAATGAATCCGGAGGAAAATGAGATGAATAAGATTCCCTGTGATATCAATATTCCCGTAACTATCGGCGGTGTGACCTTTAAGAACCCTTTTTATGTAGCCTCCGGTCCCACCACGAAGACAGTAAAACAGTTGAAGAGAATTGAGGAGACCGGTTGGGCGGCGGCCAGTATTAAGCTGAGCATTGATCCTGCACCGTACATTAACCGGAAACCCCGCTACGGTATTTTCGATGAGTATAAAGCACTTGCGTTTACCACCGAGAAGCGTCTGACCTTTGCGGAAGGTCTTAAGCTGGTGGAGGATGCAAAGAAGGTTCTCACCGATCTCAAGCTGATGGCAAACATTACCTACGCCGGCGATGAGGGAGTTTCCGGCTGGGTGAACATGGCGAAAAAATTTGAGGAAGTGGGCGCTGACATCATTGAGCTCAATATGTGCTGCCCCAATATGTCCTATAATTTGGAACTGACCAGCGGTGGAACACAGCAGGCATCGAAGCAGACAGGAGCCAGCATGGGCCAGAATGCCAATGTGGCAGCGGAGATCGTGAAGGCAGTGAAGGAAGCAATCAATATTCCGCTGTTTGTGAAACTTACCCCCGAAGGCGGAAAGATCGCGCAGGTGGCGAAGTCCCTTTATGAAGCAGGCGCTGACGCGGTCGGAGGCACCGGAAACCGTATGGGAATTCCGCCCATCAATCTGGATCATCCGGAGAGATCGGGCTATCATCTGCAGGACGAGGTGAGTATGAGCTGCTACTGCAGTACATGGCTGAAACCTCTTGCCCAGAGAGATACCTACGAGATCAGAAAGGTTTGCGGCAAGGAGCCGTCCATCATGGCAGCCGGCGGTATCACCAACTGGAAGGATGCCGTGGAGATGGTGATGTGCGGAGGAAACCTGATCGGAGTTTGTTCGGAGACGTTGATCTCCGGTTACGATATTGTGCGTCCCATGATCAAGAGAATGCATGACTATATGGAACAGCATGGCTACACTTCACTTGACGATTTCCGCAGCATTTTAGTGGACGAGGTGAAGACTGCGACGGATGTGACACTGTACGCAGGTCATGCGCGGATCAAGGAGCCGAATCTGTCTGCGCCCTGCAAGAGTGCATGTCCTCATCATGTACCCGTTCAGGCTTACGTGCAGAAAATCGCCAAGGGCGAGTTTAGAGAAGCCTATGATCTGATCACTGGAAAAAATGCACTGCAGAACATCTGCGCCCTTGTCTGCACCCATCCTTGTGAGGATGCCTGCATCCGAGGCGGCTTTGACGCGCCGGTGAAGATCCGCGAGCTGAAGAGGTTCGTTCTCGAGTATGGAAAAGAGCAGGGCTGGAAGCCTGCATTTGTGGCAACAGAGCCGAACGGTCATAAAGTGGCAGTCATCGGTGCCGGTATCTGCGGTTTGGCTTGCGCGGCAGAGCTTGTCAAGGGCGGCTACGATGTGACCGTATATGAGAAAGAAGAGATGGCCGGAGGTACCCTTCGTTACGGCGCGCCTGACTATGCTTATCAGAAGCAGGTGCTTTCTGAGGAAGTGGAAAATCTGAAGGCAGCAGGTGTGAAGTTTGTTTTCGGAAAGTTGGTAGACGATGCAAATGTGTTGAAGCAGGAAGGCTTTGAGCGTGTATTTGCAGCGGTTGGAGCCGGAAAGTGCGTGGAGAAGCTTCAGGGCGGCGAAGATGCATTACAGTTTTTGTATCGCTTAAACAGCGGCGAGACGCCTACAGTAAAGGAGCGTGTTGCGGTGATCGGCGGTGGATTCGCGGCAGTGGACGCAGCGAGAAGTGCTATTCGTCTCGGCGCAAAGAAGGTGGTTCTCATTAATCCTGTCGGTTTCGGAAGACGAAGCGGCGAGAAGGAATCTCTGGATCTGGCGAAGGAGGAGGGTGTTGCACTCCTTGACAATGCGGCGGAGATTCAGATCACCGCAGAGGGAGTAAGTTTTGTAAAAGACGGAATTTCCATGGCACTGTCCTGCGATCAGGTGCTGGTGGAGAACGATTATGTGGCTGAGCTTCCAAACGGTGAAGCAGACTTCCTCATGTACAGCAGTGCAAAGATCACTAATGTGATTTCCGCAATCACTGCCGGAAAGAACGCAGCTGTAGTGATGGATGAGTCCATCCGCGGCGAGGCGGCGACGCTTAAAGCGGTGGGAACCGTGAAGACGGTGAACCCGGAGATCGTTCGCAAGCGCACCGGCTACTTAAAGCGCGATATTAACCCCGTGAAGCTGGTGGAGAAGGCAGAGGAGCGCGTGAAGGGCTTTGATCTCTACCGCAGAGTGATGACTGAGGCGGAGGCGCTTAAGGAGGCTTCCAGATGCTTGAATTGTGGTTGCGGTGAGGGTTGCCAGCTTTGCAAGACAATCTGTACCGATTTTGCGCCGGAGATTATTGACACCGACACCATGCATATCAGAAGCGCAGAGTGCGTAGCCTGTGGCATGTGCTTCAATCGTTGCCCGAACGGAAACATTGAGATGGTAAATTTGGGGCAAAAAGTGTGAATTTACAAAGTTTAAACATGTTAATAACAAGAAGTGATTGACAATATGAAAAAAAGAGAGGTAAAATAAAAATGCAGTACTATCATGTTGATTATCAGAAGCTTAAGACATTTTGCGAGAAAGTGTTTCAGGGCTATGGGTTCTCCGAGGAGGAGAGCTGCCAGATTACGGACGTACTTTTGGCGGCTGATT
>JAFSBP010000144.1 GCA_017437205.1 Lachnospiraceae bacterium | reverse complement strand
TCGCTTTATCCCAAAGCTGATCAAATATCTGACAGGCCGCCCGGTAAATCTCTTCTGTCACATCAGTTGGTGATAGTAACTGCATCTGCTTCCCGGCATGAAAGAACTCAAATGTCGTGTAATGAACACTTACCACGCTGATTTTCACTTTATCCGCTCTTAGTCTGGCTCCTACTGTTTCGCATAGCGACAACAACAGGTGTCTGGCATATTCCATCGTCACAATATCCACCGGCGCGGTCAAACTATTTCCATATCCCTTGTTGGCCTCGTGGGTGAACATATACGGCTGCAAGTCATCTCCTCTGGCATAGCCTTGAATGATTTGCCCCGGCAGCTTCAGATGCGATTTGATGATCCGTTCGTCCGTCTTTGCCAGTTCACCGATGGTTTTGATCCCCAACGAGAACAATTTTTTCGTCGTTGCTCTGCCCACAAAGAACAGGTCTGATACCGGAAGCGGCCACATCTTCCGCTCGATCTCATCCGGGAACAGGGTGTGTACCTTATCCGGCTTACTAAAATCTCCTGCCATTTTAGAGAGTAGGAAGTTATTTGAGATACCGATATTGACCGTGAAACCCAGTTTGTCTTTGATTTCTTCCTTCAGATCATACGCAAACTTTACCATCTGACCACGTCCATAAAGGCTCTCATAACCGTCAAACACTACCCACGCCTCGTCGATACTGTATTGAATCACATTGTCACTATACTGTTTAAGGATGCCAATAAATGCTCTGGAGGCGGTCACATATAACCCGTAATCCGGCGGAATGATCACCAGATCAGGACACTTCTGCTTCGCGGTCATGATCGCTTCGCCGGTTTGGATACCGTACTTCTTCGCCGGCACACTTTTCGCTAAGACGATACCGTGACGCTTTTCCTGATCTCCCCCGACAATGCTTGGAATCGTCCTAAGGTCAATTGTCTCACCAAGAATACTTACCCGGTAGGCTGCGCTCCAGCTGAGGAATGCACTGTTTGCATCAATGTGAAACACGTAAGTTTCACCGCTCATCAGGACAGGAACTGGAAGATTCGCCACTGATGGCTCTCGATACGATATCGAATCTCCAGAAGCCGCCGCTGCTCACCAAAGATAGCGGAACAAATAAAACGCATTTCACGAATACCGACTTTATTGCTCTCATCACGGGAAATCGTCTTCTCGATCATGATCTTCTCCACAAAATGTTCCTCGGTCTCGAACTTAAACCAGATCGGAGTCAGGCGTCCATCCCGGTCAGTGATCGACATCATTTGGATCGGGATCTGAACAGGGTAATGCTCTATGGGCATATGAGCTGCTTCTTCCAATTCCTTTCACCTCCTTGTAGAACATTTGTTCGATTTTATGATAGCAAATTTGTTTCTGATTGTAAAGAGGGAAAATGCGGAAAAAATAAAAAGTGTTTTCTGCCTAGCTCCTTAATGCCTTGGCTCATAATCCCCCAGATAGATGCCATCATAATGTGCAAACAAGGAACCCAATGCATCAGAGATATTTCCCTGATAGATTGAGTTCCCTGTTTCTCTCATTTCATTCAGCAGATTTGCGCTTACAAATAAGTGATAGGAATGACTTTATCTTCGCCGCGAAGTGTGATGAGCTTGTCATACAAACAGACGACTCCGCCAGGTCCACGTTTAATTCCGTTAATTTTGTCAAGCAGAGCAAACGCATCCGTGTCTTTTACTTGCGGATCAGCGTGCTTTTTCATCTCGATTGGATAGAGTGTACCGCTGTCCTCAATCAGCAGATCAATTTCATTCATCTCTTTGTCACGGTAGAAATAAAGTGGAAGCTCAAGGATTCCCTTGTTATAGTAGCTTTTGATTATTTCCGATACAACAAAACTTTCAAAGAACGCACCTGCCATGGCACCGTTTTTTAAGACATCCGGTGTATTCCATTTGGTTAGGTAAGCAGCAAGTCCAGTATCAAGAAAATACAGCTTCGGTGTTTTTATTGCCCGCTTAGTGATGTTGTTGGAATATGGCTGAAGCAAGTATACGATATTGGATGCAACAAGGATAGACAGCCACCGTTCGGCTGTCGGCTGGCTGACCCCCAATCTCTGGCAAGGGAGGCGAGATTCAACAACTGACCTGTAGAGGCTGCTGTCGCAATCATAAATTTTGTAAACTTTACGGTATCTCCGATCTCTGATAATTCTCTTACATCACGGTCAATGTAAGTGCGGACATAAGCTCCATAAAACATCTGCCAGTTGAAGTCTGGATTATCATGGAGTTCAGGCATGGAACCTCGGTGGATAGTGTTCCACACATCATCATATGAAATGGATGCAAGATGC
Organism: Lachnospiraceae bacterium; assembly: GCA_017437205.1. Taxonomy (GTDB): domain Bacteria; phylum Bacillota; class Clostridia; order Lachnospirales; family Lachnospiraceae; genus RGIG423. The sequence continues at coordinate 310 of JAFSBP010000144.1, read as the reverse complement.
TGTCTGCGCTTCGCAAAATAGTTTTCAGTTGGAAGAAATGGCGTGTCAAATTCCACACCATTTGATTCACGAAGCGAAAAACCAAGTAGCGTGACCAAACCGATGCGTCCGGAAAGTGACTCGCTAACCCCTTTCATCATTTTGAATTGCTGGGAGCCACACATAAAGCGGGCATGGATGGCCAGGCAGTGAGGTTCTCAAAGTTGTGGCCGGTCAGGAGGTTATTGATGTTGCTCACAACGCCCACGCCGCCGTCTCCGGCATAGGGATGAATGCCGCTCTCCCCTCCGTCCACACCGGTATTGCCGGT
>JAFSBP010000011.1 GCA_017437205.1 Lachnospiraceae bacterium | reverse complement strand
GCCTTATAGTAGTTGTCGTAAGAAATCATGCAGACATCCTTGCCGAAGCGCTGCATCAGCCGACGGGTAATCGTCGTCTTTCCGCTGCCGGGAGGCCCGTAGAGAATGATCGAACTGAGTTTATCCGCCTTGATCGCGCGGTAAAGCAATGTCCCTTTTCCCAAAATATGTTTCTGCCCTACCACCTCGTCCAGGGTGGCCGGGCGCATCCTTGCCGCCAGCGGAGACTCCTTCTCCATGCTGTTTTCCCGCATATAATCAAACAAGTCCATAATCTCACTCCTCCTCTTACAGTCTACCATTTTTCATGTGTTTCGTCCAGCGCTATTTTCTTGTGCATATTGCACAATTTAAGTTTTTATTTTTATATATTTTCACTAAATTTCCATCTTGCATTTTTTTCCATTGAATGCTATTATTTCGGCGTAACGATAAAAGAAAAAGCAAGACAATTTGAACGATGACGTTCAAAAACAAGGAGGATTATTATGGCTATCACGTTAGGAAAAGTTGCATTACACGACATTGATGTTCAGAAGCTGATCGAAATGATCGATCGCTGCAAGGGCGATGTATATCTGATGACCGAGGAAGGCGACAGACTGAACCTTAAGAGCAAGCTGTGCCAGATGATCGGCCTCACCAAGCTGATCCAGGGCGGTACCATCTCCGAGGCAACTCTGCTCTGCACCGATCCTGAGGACGATCGCAAGCTGTTCCGTTTCGCACTGTACGGCGAAGATTTCGAGTAATTCAAACACACATAACAAGTTTGGACCGCTGATAATCAGCGGTCCTTTTCATTTACTCGATTTAAACAATCTTCCGTTCCGAAACAGACAAAACCGATTACTCCTCAGGTATGGAACAGTAATTATTCTTCGCTGTCTTCAATACCACGTGCGTCTTTGTGGAAGTAATTCCATCCTGCCCCTTAACCAAACGATGAACATACTCCAGATGCTCCGCTGACTTGCAGTTAATCGTCAAAAGAAAATCATAATCTCCCGTCACATAATGACAGGACACAATATTTTCGTTGTTACGAATCGCCGCAGTGAAACTCTCATAATACTTCGGATGTTCCAGACTAACCTCCATCAATGCAGTCATACTGTTACCAAGTTTTTCCTGATCAACCACAATCGTATACTGCTTAATCAGCCCGCTGCTTTCCATCTTGCGGATACGCTCCAGTACCGCAGATACAGAAAGATGAATATCCTTTCCGATCATTGACGCTGTATTTCTCGCATTCTCCCGCAAACTTTTGAGAATCGCGAAATCCATTTTATCCATATTTGCCTCCGTACCTCATCTCCGGCCTTTATCCCGAAGTATGAATCGTATTTTGCCTATTGACAGACGAATTATAGCACACATCCCCGTAATATTTCAAGTATTTTTTTGACAATACAGTATTTTTTTCTCACTTTTTTTGGGTTAACCACGTAAAAATTGCTTTCGCAGTGGCTTTTGCATAAGCATCAAGGTTTTCATCGAACAATCGGTTGTCTTCTGCGTAATTCAAATACCCCACTTCGAGAAGAACCGCAGGCATCTTTGCATATTCAATCACGGTATAATTCACGTCCGGCTCATCCCAGCTTCCGGTTTTAATCCCTGCATTCGCAGTCACCCCGACAGCTTCCATCGCCGCCAGAATCATTTCTCCGACTTCACGGCTCTCAGGAGGATTGTTTTTGTCGATCCACCCTTCAACGCCTCCCTTGTCCCCGGTGGTGTTGGAGTTCCGATGAATGGACACAAACAGATCCGCCCCTGCGTCATTTGCCATCTGCGGTCTCTGTTTATTCTCCACATGGACATCCTCAGTGCGCGTCATAATGACCGTCACATGATCATACTTTTCCAGTTCCCGCTGAATCGCCAGCGTCAAACGGAGCGTATCATGGCTCTCATATCTTCCGTCCAACGGTGATATAGCACCGCGAAGTCCGCCGTGACCGGCATCCAGGCAGACAATATACTCCCTAACCGCCTCTGTTGCCTCCTCCGTCGTTTCCTCCGCCACTGTTCCGCCCACGGCATCTATGGATGCTTCCGTGCCGGATACATTGGTCGCATTCTCTGTACCGTCTGTAGACTCATTCTTACCGGACGTACCTCCGCCTGCGCATCCGCTTAACAGCATTATTACAACCATGAGTACACTGAGTATACAGGACATTTTTCTTTCGCGCTTCTGATTCCATCGAAATAACATACATTTCTCCATTTCTGACTGATGCATTATCTGATCTTTTCCGGGAAGCCGATCTTTTTCTGCACCTTGCGCAGGGTCTTATTTGCGTAATAGGATGCCTTCTCCGCATTGTTTTTAATGATCTGATCCACGTAAGCCTTTTCCTTTGCAAGGCGGGCATGCTCCTCCTGCAGCGGTTTAAGTACAGAGCAGACAGATTCGCCCACTGCCAGTTTAAAGTCGCCATAGCCACGTCCGTCAAACTCTGCCTCAATCTCTGCCGGCTTCTTTCCGGTACAAGCGCTGTAAATGTCGATCAGGTTCTTCACTCCGGGCTGCTCATCGCTGTAACGCACCTGAGCCATGGAATCAGTCACCGCGCGCTTGCACTTGCGCATGATCGTGTCCATGTCATCCATCAAGTAAATACTTGCATTTGCGTTCTCATCGGACTTACTCATTTTCTTCGTGGGCTCCTGAAGGCTCATGATCTTCGCGCCCACCTTTCCGATATATGCCTCCGGAATCGTAAACACATCCCCGTAGATTCCGTTGAAACGGTTCGCGATATCGCGGGTCAGCTCAAGATGCTGCATCTGGTCAATGCCCACCGGCACCACATCCGCCTGGAACAACAGGATATCTGCCGCCATCAGAACCGGATACGTAAACAGGCCTGCATTGATATTATCCGCGTGCTTTGCGGACTTGTCCTTAAACTGGGTCATGCGGCTTAATTCGCCCATGTAGGTATAGCAATTTAATATCCATGCCAACTCCGCATGTCCGGACACATGGGACTGATAGTAAATGCAGTTCTTCTCCGGGTCCAGTCCT
>JAFSBP010000010.1 GCA_017437205.1 Lachnospiraceae bacterium | reverse complement strand
GGGCGTGCCGGCAGAGAACACGGTTGCGTTCGGTGACGGAACCAATGATCTGACCATGATTAAAATGGCAGGGCTTGGTATTGCGATGGAAAATGCGGTTCCGGAGATAAAAGAAGTGGCAGACCGAGTGACGGCCTCCTGCGATGAGGACGGAGTTGCCAAAGAAATTGACTTACTGCTTAAATATTAAAACATACGAGTAATGATGCGCGAGGCAATGGATGTGCCTCGCGTTTTGCATATCTGACGATAAATCAGGAAATAATGTGATGATATAAGGGTCAAAAGGTCATGCTTTTTATGCGAGCATGAAAAAGGCAACAGATCGGAGGGGAGAAAACTTGATGAGAAAGGCAAAGATTGTTTGTACTATGGGACCGGCGACGGACGTTCCGGGGGTGTTGGAGGCGCTGATCAAAAACGGAATGGATGTGGCGAGATTCAATTTTTCCCACGGAGATCACGGAGAGCACGAGAGAAGAATGCAGCAGTTACGGGAATTGTCGTCAAAATATGACCATCCGGTGGCTGCAATGCTCGATACCGGCGGGCCGGAGATAAGGCTGGGGGAATTTGCAAACGGCAGAGAGGAACTGAAGAGCGGACAACCGTTTGTCCTCACGACGAAAAGCGTAGTGGGAGATTTACACAGATGCTCGGTGAGTTATCCCGGTCTTACAAGGGATGTTAAGGCGGGTGACCGTATCATGTTGGATGATGGTCTGATCGCTCTAACTGTGGAGTGGATTGAGGGCAAAGAAGTGTTCTGCCGGGTGGAAAATGACGGAGTAATCAAGTCAAAAAAGAGTGTGAATGTACCGGGAGTACATCTGTCCATGTCCTATATGAGTAAAAAGGACATGGAAGATATTTTGTTCGGAATTCGCATGGGCTTCGATCTGATCTCTGCCAGTTTTACGCGGACAGCACAAGATATATTGGAGATCAGACACTTGCTTGATGATAACGGAGCCAATATGCGGATCATCGCAAAGATTGAGAATAGAGAGGGTGTGGAGCATATTGATGAAATTCTTGAGGTAGCTGACGGAATCATGGTAGCGAGGGGAGATATGGGTGTGGAGATTGATTTTACTGAGATTCCGGCCATTCAGAAGCGGCTGATTGATCGGGCAATGAAGGCGGCAAAGCCGGTGATCACCGCGACACAGATGTTGGACTCCATGATAGTCAATCCCAGACCGACGCGGGCGGAAATCACAGACGTAGCCAATGCGATCTACGACGGGACAACGGCGGTGATGTTAAGTGGTGAGACGGCTGCAGGAAAATATCCGGTAGAGGCACTGAAGGTTATGTCAGCAATTGTAGAAGCGACAGAGACAGGTGCGGATTTTTGCAGATTGACCAGAGATGTGCAGGGGGAAGATGTGCAGATGACGGTAAATCGAGCGACAGCCTGTGCGGCAGCCGGTGTGGCGGATCACACCAAAGCGGCTGCGATCCTCATTATCTCTAAGAGTGGAGAGACAGTACGGCTCATGAGCGGCTGCAGGCCGAAAACACCGATGATTGCCTGTGTGCTTGAGGAGTCAGTGCGACGGAGGGCAAATTTTTATTGGGGGATCCGGCCGGTAATCATGGACACGGCAGATTCCACTGACGAGCTTATAGAGAATGCAATCCGAGCGGCAAAGGCTCATGGAATGGTTGCAGACGGGGATACGGTGGTGGTCACTGCCGGTGTGCCGGTGGGGGTACCCGGAACAACGAATATGATCAAAGTGCACGTGGTGGGAGAGTAAAGAAAGCGAAAATAAGTCGACAAAATTCTTGCTTTTATGGGGAGGCAGTGCTATAATCAAATTTATAAAAATTTTATAATGGAGGTTTACAAATGAACCTGGTTTACGGTATTAACGACAAACCCAAGTTTCCTCAGCTTCTGGTATTTGCATTCCAGCAGGTACTGGCAATTCTGGCAGCTACCATCGCAGTGCCCGCCATCATCGGCAATGGCATGAGCCAGTCCGCAGCTCTGTTTGGAGCTGGTGTTGGTACTTTAGTGTATCAGATCTTCACTAAGTTTAAGAGCCCTGTTTATCTCGGTTCTTCCTTCGCATTCCTTGGTTCCATGGGGGCGGCATTCGCAGGTGCGGCATCTGCTTCCGCCGGACATGTGGGATTGCTCATCGGCGCAGTTTTCGCCGGCCTTGTATACGTAGTCATCGCTCTCGTGATCAAGGCTGTCGGTGTAAACTGGATCGAAAAGCTGATGCCCCCCGCAGTTATCGGACCGACCGTTGCGATCATCGGACTTTCCCTCGCAGGAAATGCAGTGGGCGATTTGACGAAAGGTAAGGTGATGGTGGACGGTGTTTCCGCTTGCAGTCCTTACGTTGCACTGATCTGCGGTCTGATCACCCTGTTTGCAGTTATGATCTTCTCCGTTTACGGAAAGAAGATGATGAAGCTCATTCCCTTTATTTTAGGTATTTTGGTTGGCTATGTTGCAGCTACTATTTTCACTGTGATCGGCATCGCTACAGACAATGTTGCACTTCAGATCATTGATTTCTCCGTATTTAAGAATATGGAAATCGTTGCTATTCCCGACTATACTTTCCTGCATATTGGAGAGGGAATGAAGGCTGTGGACGGCGCATTCATCGCTACGGTGGCAGTTGCGTATGTTCCCGTTGCATTCGTAGTATTCGCAGAGCATATCGCAGACCATAAGAATCTGTCCTCTGTCATTGGTCAGGATCTCTTGAAGGAGCCCGGACTTCACCGCACTCTGCTTGGTGACGGCGTTGGTTCCATGGCAGGTGCATTCTTCGGTGGATGCCCTAACACCACTTATGGTGAGTCCGTTGGCTGTGTTGCTATCACCCGCAACGCATCCGTAGTTACCATCACCGCAGCTGCAGTGATGTGTATCGTGATCTCTTTCTTCGGTCCGTTTGTAACCTTCCTCGCTTCCATCCCTAACTGCGTGATGGGAGGCGTTTGTGTTG
>JAFSBP010000009.1 GCA_017437205.1 Lachnospiraceae bacterium | reverse complement strand
TCCGTGTTTTGTCGATAAATCGGGAAAAAGTTGATTTACATTTATGCATTTGTATGTAAAAATTAAAATATGGGATACTATAGAAAGAGGGAAAAAAGATGTTTAAAGGGAAGAAAAGTTTTTTTACCGAGCTCCTGATTAGCTTTTTATTGATTCTTTGTATACCAACCATTACGATTATTATTTTTCTATGGCAGTCAAATAAAATAGTTGAAAAGCAAATATTGGACATTGAAAATCAGCGGATGAATTTGTATGTCAGGGAGATGGAGGAAATAATCGAAAATATGCAGGAAGTCTGCTACTCCGTCTACTCTACAGAGCACATTAAGACATATGTTTCACAGGAAGATAAAAATACGCTAAAGGCGTATGAACTGAGAGTAAGGGCACTGGATACCTTGCAGAGCCTGGACAAGATCGGGTATTACTATGATGTGTTTGTTTATCATCACGACAACCGAATCTTTTCAAGCCGATACGCTTCGCTGGATGCATCCGATTATTATGCGACATATTATAACGCGTCCATCCGCGTGGATGAGGATAGGCGTCAGGACTTTTTAGAGATGTTAGATGAGTCCTATCAGAATTTGAAATGCCATATTATCAATGAGGGCAGTGACAATGCGTATTTCTGCATGACCATGGGGACAAGGGCGTCATCCAATCCGTGGAATAATTATACTATTTGCGTGGTGATGGAGATAAAGCATTTGGGAGAACTTCTGGAAGTGCAGAATAGCGAGCAAAATGGTGTCTTCCAGATGTATAATATGGATCATCATCAGTTGTTTTCAAACGACAGTGGTTCATACAGTATTGGAATTTCCGAGGTTGATAAACAAGCACGCGGAACTTGGGTAGAACAGAGTGGATATATGGTTCAGGTCCGGGAGTCAAAACATGTTGATAATTATTATGTGTACGCTGTATCACGGGAAGTGTTCTGGGGCTCGCTGAGAAACTTACGTATATGGGGATATCTCGGCGTGGGTCTGTGTTTGGTGATCAGCTTTATCTTTGCCTACCGAAGGGCTCGAAGAGCATATCAGCCCGTGGGTAACATTATGCGGCAGTTGAATCAAAGGAAGGACGACAATTCGGAACAGAGAAGCAAGTCGGAATTTTCTCATATCCTGTCGTTTATGGAGGAACAGGAAAAAACGCTGAAGGAAAAGGCGAAGATTGCCAGGGAATGGTTCCTTTATGGGCTTTTGGAAGGAAAAGAGAAGGACATCCCCAAAGGAATCAGTGAGAATAAGGTGATTTTTAACGGAGAGCAGTTTGCGGTGTGTGCCATTCATGCGGAAGTATTGAATGCAAAGATGATGGATCTTTGCAGCTTCGTGGTACAAAATGTGTTTGAGGAGCTGAGCGAAGGAATTGGAAGAGGCTATTTTGTGGGATGTTCCCAGACACGGTATGCGCTGCTGATCAATTTGAATGATCCGGATACAGACCTGTATCCCACATTGCAGCGGGGAGTGGATTTCATGCGGGATCATTTTCAGATTATTCTGTCTATCGGTTACAGTGACTGCCATGAGGGATTTGAGGCGATTCCGGAGGCCTACAGGGAGGCACAGGAGGCGCTCCGTTATCGCTTCCTTTTAGGGTGCGGAAGAAATATTGCATATCGGGAGATCAGAGAGCGTAGCATGGGATATCGAAATGAGGAAGAATCCAAGGTTTACATGCTGCTTCTGGAATATATTGAGAACAAAAAAGAGAATCAGGAACTGGAAGAATTCGTGGAACAGCTCATGTATATTTATAAGATGAATGTAGAAATGTCCATGGAGGTTGCGTCTCTGTTTAAAAACGAGATTGTCTCTGCCCTCGGCAGAATTATGGAGCAATGTGAGTATGAGAAAGAGAGGACGAAAAAAGAGTTAAAAGAGTTGAAAAATTCACATACCTTGTCCGACTTTTGGAAAAAATTGTCGGAGCAGATATCCGAGTTGTGTAAATGCGATGTAAAGAAGTTCGTTAGCATTGATGTGGTGAAGGAAGCGAAGCGGTTTATCGACGAGAATTTCACCGACGGCGAACTGAGTGTGGCGGCCATCGGAAAGAACGTCGGGATGGAGGCAGATTATCTGTCAAGACAATTTAAAGAGCGGTATGGAATTACGATGTTAGACTATATTTCCGGGGTACGGGTGGAACAGGCTAAGCGTATTCTTAAGGAGGAAAAGATATCCATACAGGAAGTGGGAGAGAGAACCGGATTCCTAAGCAGTACCGTGTTTATCCGCACTTTTAAGAAGAGAGAGGGAATCACTCCGGGAAAATATCGGGAGATGGTGAAAGCAGAAAAAGAAGGGTCACAGAGATGACGAAAACATTCCGGCAATCACATAAGTATTCTTCTTGTAGCGAAATTTGGAAAGTGATGGATCTATTCTTTTCGAAATTGAGGGGGTTGATTTAAACATCCGCTTTTAGTTGATTAAACAGAAAATAATCGATTGAATACGGCTTGTATTGTATTTAAGATAAAAATAAAAAAAACAGTAACTATTCAGGCAACCCCGATATTATTTTCAAACAGGGGTGTCCTGAATAGTTACACCGTCTGCAAAATAAATGTGGATTCATCCACAAATAATGCAGACAACGTGGATAACTCCCCACGAAACATGCAACCCGCTAACGTAAAATTTTTTCAAGTTCTACGTTTTGCACAAATTTCAGAACGGAAGTTTAACAGGGGTTCTGAACAGTTACAAAAAACAGATATTAACTCTGTGAACAAGGAGAGCGTACAATGAAAAAGTTATTTGCAATCGTATTGTGTGGTATTCTGTTAATTACATCCGTTAGATATGTTAATGCGACAGACGCTACTGAAAACGGTGGAATCTATTCTGCCACATCCTATGATGGTTTCGATCTGTCATGGACAAACAACGGCGAACGCGACATTCTGCTATCGGCAGTAAATGAGAATGGCAGTATGTCGTTGTTGAGTATCATTATGAAAATGGATTCGTCGTCTCAGTTTACGGAAAAAATGAACAGGGAGAACTGGTTGATAAAACAAATGATAAAGAATTTGTTGGAAACTTAAACCAAGTTACATATAAGTCGTACTATTTCGATGAAGAAACCGGATGGTATTACTGTGGACGCTATTACGATGCAGTAGACGGACGTTTTGTAGATGGAATAAATTCATCCAATTCTGAATTTGGTGCACCTAAAGATGTTCTGAGTTCCGGCAATTGGTACGACGGTATGCTTACACCAGAAATATTAGCACGCCTAATCTACGGTGAAAATCCATATCAAAGTGCTCCTTCGGATGAACGTGTCGCACTTGCATGGGTACTGTGGAACCGAAAGATGCATCCGGATTTTGACTTCATGTTGAGTAGTATTGCAACAAGCCCCGAACAGTTCCATGCTATTTGTCATGGTAGGATCAACACCGGTATCATTAGAAGCGAATTATTGGGATTATGACGAAACGTATTATGAGGAGTATGGTACTCATATAGTAAGATATGTAAATAATGTAAGATATGAGTGTATAAATATCTTTTATTGTGATTGAAATTTTAACGGAGGAACAAAATGAAGAAAAAAGAAAATCAAATTCTGTATAAGGGAATCTTGTTAATAATTATTCTTACTGTATTATTGAACGGTTGTGGAACAGCATCAATCCCGTTGACAGATGGTCAGACCAACAAAGATAACGTTTCAACAACGGAAGATGAGAGGCAGACTGCACTTGCCGCACCGAATGCAGCATCGGAAAACATTCTTTCTATCGAACGACCCGAAGATAGGATGACCTATTTGCGTTCTCTGTTGATGGGGCTTTTGGAAATTCCGGAGCAGTTAGGGGATTCCTGCTATGTAAAGATTATAGCTGGTTGTGATGAAAATCAGCCTTACAGTCATATAGAAACTGTTGATGGTGGGACACGATACAACTGTGAAGCCTTTGGTACGGCATATTACATTAAGAACAATATTTATTATGAAAGATCTTCAGCGTATATTACATGGAATGAATTATTAAATTCTGAGCAGGAGATTCAATATCTGTACAATGCCCGTTCCCGTTGGGTGAACAATGAACTGTTTGGTGAAAAATTGCTGAACGAAGAAGAGCTAAATGAACTGTATACCAAAAAGAACGAACAGTTGATGACGATATCGGGAACTTTGAGTCAGGAACTCTATCCTTTAGGGCAAAAACTGGGATATAAATATCCTCTTTGGGATGATAATATTCTGGAAGCAGGTCTATGGTACACAAAACTGACCGGTGAATGCTTTGGAAACATTGTCGGAGACATCTATGTCGTGGAACCTAGCGAAAAGACCTCATCCGGCAGTTATTGGATATGTTTTGAAGGAATGGAACCGATTAAAATCCCCCGTATCAATGCCATGACATACCAGTTGACTGAAGCTCCGGCGACTGTTGAAGGAGCAGATTTTGAAAAAGAAAAGGAAAATGTGTTATTTAGACTTTCTTTTGATCTGTTAGTAGAACCGGCGCAAGACACTCAAAACTAACTTGATTTAAATTTTATGTCTATCGAGCGGATACGGAGGGGGTGATTTTAAATCTTCCCCACTTGATACTGATTATATAAAGTCGCCCCAGATCCTCTGGGGCGTTTTATAATGGCATGAAAACAGGGTGTTTTATGGCGATTTTAAGGATTTGGTTGACAAACCCGAAAAAGATTGATTGAAAATGGACACCCATTTAAAGATAATGAAGTAAAGCTATTTTGCTTATGAGACAGAGAAGGAGGAAATGGCGTTGAAATTGAAAATTGCAGTGATTGGAACCGGTATTATCGGTGGAAATCATTTGCGGGCGATTGCGAAGTCGGAATCGGCAGAACTTTGTGCCCTTTGCGATGTGAATGAGGCGGTGGTCGCACCGTTGGCAGAAAAATATGAGGTCCCTTATTTTACGAATTATAAGGAAATTGTAGAAAAGACAGACGCAGAGGCAGTGATTTTAAACCTGCCGCACTGGCTCCACTGTGAGGTTACAGAATTCTTCTTAAATCATGGTCTGCATGTGCTGGTAGAGAAACCTATGGCAAATACTGTAGCGGAATGTGATCGAATGATTTTGGCAGCAGAGCGAAGCGGAAAAAAGCTTGCCGTCGGTCATGTGCAGAGATATTATGGTGCACTCAGGAAGGTGAAAGAGATTTATCAGTCAAAAGAATTGGGTGAACTGTGTATGTACACGGAGATGAGATCGGGCGATTTTTTTGCGCCGGAGAGACCAAAGTGGTTTCTGGATAAAGCACTGTCTGGGGGAGGGATGGTGATGAACATTGGTGCCCATGTGCTGGATAAATTGTTTTATGTACTGGAATGTGAGCCGATGCAGGTGTTTGCTACTTATGATAACGTCAAAAATGATTGTTCTATCGAAAGCCATGGACAGATTCATATTCGGTTTGAAAATAAGGTGAGTGCAAATATTACCCTCAACGGCTGCGGAAATTGCGGATCGGAGAATGTCTTTTACTTTTCGGAAGGCGCGATAAAAATCGCCGGAGGGAAACGGATGTCAAAGAATGTGGGGAATGGCTGGGAAGAAGTTCCTTTGGAGACAAAAGATGATCCGTTTTTCCAGCAGTTGGAAGAATTTTGCAAGCTAGTGAAGGATGAACCCAGTGAAATTGTCACCGCAGACTATGGAAGGCGCGTGATTAAGACCATTGAACGGATATATGACTGTAAATAATGAAAGAAGGGAACGACTACAATGAGAGCTTCATTTTATGAATGTGACATTACCCCGCCCCTTGGCGGGTATATTATGGGACACTACAAGAAAGTGTTGGGAGAGGATGTGCTGGATTGTCTTTACGCAAAGGCGCTGGTGATAGAGGATGAGGGGGAATTTGCCGCGATAGTGGCGGTGGACACTCTTTCCATTCCTGAAGAGATGCATGAAATTGTAACAAAACGGATTTTTGACTACACGGAAATTTCGCCTGAATGTGTATGCATTAGCTCAAATCATACACACAAGGGTGCACCGGTTTTTGACTCGCCTGAGATCAACTGTTTTGCGGATGCCGCCTACAGGGATGTGTTTTTCCGTAGGGTGGCTGATGCCGTGATTTTGGCGTACAAACGATTGGGAGATGAGCCGGTCACGGTGAAATTCGGTAAGATCGAGGTGCCGGGGATCGGGTACAACCGGGATGGGATTACGGAGGACGGAAGACTTGTCACTCATGTAAGAGGAAAGAAAAATATAAAGGCTATTTTGGGACAGACAGATCCGGAACTTTCGGTAATTGGCTTTGAAAAAAATGGAAAACTCATTGGAGCAATCATGAATTTCGCCTGTCATCAGGACTGCACCGGCAGTGTTCAAAGCTACAGCGGTGACTATTCTTCGGTAATGGCTAAGGAATTAAAAGAAGTATACGGAAACGATTTTGTCAGCCTGTTTCTGTTGGGAACCTGTGGAGATATCAATAATGCCCATTATGACACAGCTACACCGAAAAAGAAACATCAAACCATAGGTAAAACGCTGGCAGAAGCTGCCCGGATCGCGATGGCAGACGGCGTGGAAATCGGCAGCGGAGTTGCTGTTGTCAAGGAAAAAATCAAGATAAAGAGACGAATCGCGGATGCGGAGTATCTCGCAAAGGCGTTCCATGAGTGGGACAAGGTCGGTAGACTGAGAAATCTTCTTTACTATCATGCATCCAATGACAAAGAGTTCAGTGAACTATATGTGCAGGCAATCAGGATAGGAAACACGTGTATTTATGTTCTTCCCGGCGAGATGTTTGTACAAAGCGGACTTCGGATCAAGGCGGAATCGCCCTACGAAAATAGTATCGTGGTGGAAAACAGCAACAGTTACTGCGGATATGTTCCGACAGAAAACGCATTCGGTGAGAACAGTGATCTTTACGAAGCTTCTCTGTGTTATCATAGTTGCCTGGTGCCGGAGGCGGGCAATCTGTTGACAGAAAAGGCACTGGAACTGGGAGAAAAGCTCAAATAGATACCATTAAGGATTTTGTTGATAAAACAGGAAATGGTTGATTTACATTGAATGTGAGTTCATGTAATGATAAAGGCAACAC
>JAFSBP010000143.1 GCA_017437205.1 Lachnospiraceae bacterium | reverse complement strand
GGCAATATCAACCCAAACGACGCGGACGATCTACGTCAGTTTATCGACAGCAACGCGTTCCTTGAAATTTCCGATCTCTTAAGACGGGGAGAACCTCTTTCTCTTCCCAAAAAGACATTGATCAATAAATCAAAATCCGGCAAAAAACGGGCAGTTTATACCTTTAACAGAGAGGAAAATTATGCGCTCAAAGTACTTTCCCTTCTGCTTAGGGACTATGATTTCCTCTTTGCGCCGAATCTTTACTCTTTTCGCAGAAATTCAGGTGTAAAAAAAGCAGTCGATGATGTTCTTCGAATAAAAGACTTGAACCACCGCTACGTTTATAAGGTGGATATCAGCAATTATTTTAATTCAGTTGACATCGGACTTTTGCTACCCATGCTCAAGGAAGTATTTGACAGCGACGAGAAGCTTTTTCTCTTTTTTGAATCCATGCTCACCAACCCCTATGCCGAGTATGAAGGTGAACGGATTTGTGAATCAAAGGGAATCATGGCCGGCACTCCTGTATCCGCCTTTCTCGCCAACCTATATCTTCGAGACCTCGACCATTGGTTTTTCACTCAAAAAATCCCCTATCTGCGCTACTCCGACGACATTCTTGTTTTTGCAAAGGATGAATGGCAGCTAACAGAGTGTATCCGGGTCATCAGGCAATACCTGTGTGACCGGCGCCTGACCATTAACCCAGACAAAGAAATCGTCTCTGCCCCCGGCGAAAAATGGACCTTTTTAGGTTTTTCCTACCATAAGGGCGTGATTGATGTCAGCGAAGTCTCCCTTCAAAAACTGAAGGCAAAAATGCGTCGGAAGACCAAAGCACTCTCCCGATGGGCCGACAAAAAGAATCTGCCCGGCGAATACGCCGCAAAAGCCTTTATCCATCGCTTTAATGCGAAGCTGTATGACAATCCTGTTTTCAGTGAACTCACCTGGACACGCTGGTTCTTTCCGATAATCAATACCACCGATACCTTAAAAGAAATTGACCGGTATATGCAGGACTGTATCCGCTTTTTGGCGACGGGCACGCGGACCAAAGCCCGTTTTCAATTTCGATACGAGGATGTGAAGGCACTTGGCTATAAAAGTCTGGTGCATGAATATTACAACATAAAACAGAAAGAAGAGGTGTGATATGAACCATCTAAAGAAACTTACCATTCTCCACTCCAACGATCTCCACGGTGATTTTCTGGCAGAACAGACCGATGAGCGACTTGTGGGCGGAGTCTCCATGCTGTCCGGCTACATCAATCAGGTAAAATCCACTGAAAAAAATACGCTCTACTGTATTGCCGGAGACATGTTCAGGGGTTCCGTCATTGACACCGAATATAAAGGCATCTCCACTATCGAAATCATGAACATGCTCTCCCCCGATGTGGTTACCATCGGCAATCACGAGACCGACTACGGTGTGGCACACCTGCTCTTTATTGAGAAATGTGCCAAGTTCCCGATCATCAACGCGAATCTGCACATCAAGACAAACGGAGCGCGGCTGTTCAAACCATACCACATCGTCGAGATTGACGGTATGAAAATCCTTTTTATCGGTATTTTGACAGAGGAAGTATTGTCACAGACGAAAAAAGATGAATTGATCGGCACCTTCATCGATATCGACGAGGCTGCACAGGAAATCGGCAAAATCTGCAACACCTACAACTCCCTCGACGTTGATCTCACTGTCCTGCTCACTCATATCGGCTTTGAGGAGGACAAACAGCTCGCCGCACGGCTTGATCCGGCATGGGGCGTTGACATAATCATCGGCGGACATTCACACACACTCCCCGATACCCCGGAAACCATAAACAATATTATCATTGTTCAAGCGGGAACAGGAACAGATCAGATTGGCCGTTTTGACATCACTGTCAATACTGACCAAAACTGCATCGACAGTTACACTTGGCAGACCGTACCTGTCAGAGCAAAAACCTGCCCGCGGGATCAAGCACTGGAACATATCCTGCAGTACTACCAGGCAGAGACTGACAAAAAATACGGGCGGCTGGTAACCAAATTTAAACGCACTCTCACCCACCCCTCCCGTTACTGCGAAACTGAGCTGGGAGGACTGCTTTCCGATATTGTCTGTGAGAACCTGGGGCTTGATCTTATGCTTCTCGGCTCCGGCGGTATCCGCAGCAAAGAGCTGGGCCCCATCGTACTCTACTCAGATTTCATTGAGTGTTTTCCCTACGACGATTCCGTACACATGCTTCCGGTGACCGGAAAACAATTGCGCCAGATTATTCTTCACATCCTGCGCGACGAGGTGTGGTCGGGTGACCACTGCGAGTTTTACCAGTTCTCCGGTCGGATACGCATCATCTACCGAAGGGATACTCATGATTTTGAAGAATTAAGCTTTGACGGCAAACCTTTATGCGATGAAAAAATCTACCGCATCGGAATTGAACTGTACCACTACAAAAACCTGGAAAAATTCCTCTCCATTAGCTACGACGAGGTGGAAAAAAACGGAAAAATTCGTGTCGTATCCACCTCCTGCCGCGATATTCTGGACGAATACCTTTCCGCTCACCAGCTTCTTGATCGCGAGATTGACGGACGGCTGGTAGTTAAGTGATCATGGGCTGTGAAAAACAAAACTCCTTTCGCAAAAGAGACCGTTTTTCACAGCCCTTCTACTCTACCGTCACACTCTTTGCCAGATTCCTCGGTTTATCCACATCCAGACCCTTCGCCACGCTCAGATAATACCCCAAGAGCTGTAACGGTATGATCGCCAGTGAGCCGGCAAACCGCTCATCGGTCTTCGGAATATAGACAGTAAAATTGGTGGTATCCTCCACGCTGTAATTTCCGTAACCGGTAAGCCCCATCAGGTACGCCCCGCGGCTTTTGACCTCTACCAGATTGCTGACGGTCTTCTCAAGCAACTTTGCCTGTGTGAGAACCCCCACCACCAGCGTACCTTCCTCAATCAGGCTGATGGTTCCGTGCTTCAATTCTCCCGCTGCGTATGCCTCCGAATGGATGTAGCTGATCTCCTTCATTTTCAGACTGCCTTCCATGCTGATCGCATAATCAATCCCACGCCCAATGAAGAAAACATCCCTTGCGTTCGCATACTTTGCCGCAAACCACTGTATCCGTTCTTTGTCCTCCAACACCCTTGCAGCTTTGCCGGGAAGTAACTTGAGTTCCCCAATCAGCCGCTCATATTCGTCCTTCTGAACATTTCCCCGAAGTCTAGCAAACTCCACCGCCAGCAAATATACCGCAATCAACTGGGTGCTGTAGGCCTTCGTTGTTGCCACTGCGATCTCCGGACCGGCTAACGTGTAAAATACATTGTCAGCCTCTCTGGCAATAGAGGATCCGACCACATTCACTATCCCCAGCGTCTGAACGCCCTGCTCTTTTGCTTCGCGCAGCGCCGCCAAGCTGTCCGCCGTCTCCCCCGACTGGCTGATCACAATCACTAAACCATTCTTATCAAGAAGCGGATTCCGATAACGAAACTCACTGGCCAGTTCCACTCGCACAGGAATCTTCGCAAAATCTTCAATCACATACTGTGCTGTCATACCCACATGGTAAGCTGAACCACAGGCAACAATATAAATCCGGCTGATCTGCCGCACATTCTCCTCGCAAAGCCCCATCGCTGACAGATCAATCTCGCCTTCTTTGATCACGGAATTCAAGGTGTCCTCAATGGCTTTCGGCTGCTCATGAATTTCCTTCATCATGAAATGCTCAAACCCGCCCTTCTCCGCTGACTCGGCATCCCACTTAATCTCGGTCAGTTCTTTTTTGATTTCCTCACGATCGATATTGTAAAATGTCGCCTGCCCTTTTTGCAGTCTGGCAATCTCCAGATTTCCGATATAATATACATTTTTCGTATACTTTAAAATTGCGGGGACGTCCGAAGCCAAATATGTCTCCCCATTCTCCACACCGATGATCATGGGACTATCCTTGCGGGCAACATAAATCTCTCCCGGATACTCCTCAAACATCACCGCCAGCGCATAGGAGCCTCTGATCCGAACCATCGCGTGGGCAATCGCAGCGAGAGGTCCCTCCGCATACTTTTTATTATAGTAATCAATAAGTTTTACCGCCACCTCTGTGTCTGTCTGCGAATAAAAATGATACCCGCTTTTCAAAAGTTTTTCCTTTAACTCCTGATAATTTTCTATAATCCCGTTGTGGACGGCAATCACCGACATATCCTCACTGCAATGCGGGTGGGCGTTTGTCTCAGACGGCTCACCGTGGGTGGCCCAACGTGTATGTCCGATGCCACAGTTCCCCTTGAGCGCCAGTCCGTCGTTTGTCTTTTCCATCAGCGATTTCAAACGCCCCTTTGCCTTGACCACCTCAATCTTCGCCTTGCCGTCGCGTACCGCCAAACCGGCCGAGTCGTATCCTCTGTACTCCAACTTTGACAACCCTTCCAGTAAAATGGGCGCCGCCTGACTTTCCCCTGTAAACCCCACAATTCCACACATAATCAGTCTCCCTTCAGTTACCCCGCAATTTACCTGCAAAAATCGCAGTTTTGCGCTGTTTATATTTTATAATTTTAATGTTCATTTATTCGTCAAATCACCAAACAACATACGTTTCCAAGTTTCGCAAAGCTTCTCCAAACTCCACGCCGCATTCGCCGGACTGGTAGAGGGAAGCTTAACCGCCTCATGCCCGGTCTTCGGAAATATATATTTTTGATACAATTCATGTGCCTTGGTTCCATTGGCAAAGATGCGTATTTCCGGTGCCGCCGAAATAATTTCCGAGAGATCATTGACCTTCACATTTCGGATCGAGCTGTCGCTGGAACCGACAATCTCACAGGAGCTGATCACATCCCACACAGCAATACCATTGTTTAGAAGTAATGTACGTTTCTGCTCTATTGTCACAGGAACTGCCTGCCCCATCACTGAGGCGATCACCTTCCAGAAACGATTCTGGGGATGCCCGTAGAAGAATGCCTGCTCTCTGGATTTTACCGACGGAAAGCTCCCTAAAATCAACACCCTTGACCGCTCATCATAGATGGGAGCGAAGGGGTGTATCACGCTTTCGTAATCCATCGCCTCACCCCGGAATACATCCCACACCATCCAAAATAACTCTCGGGCGGTAAGGGAAAGAATTCACCGTCTCCATGGTGCTCACACCGGACAGCACCAGACAGGTATCCAGACCGGTCTCAATTCCTGCGATCACATCGGTATCCATGCGGTCACCCACCATCACGGCCTCCTCGGAGTGAACTCCCAGAAGGCGAAGGCCGGTGCGCATCATCAGCGGATTCGGCTTACCCACAAAATAGGCAGACTTTCCGGTCGCCAGTTCAATGGGCGCGACAAGCGCACGGCAAGCAGGCAGAATGCCGCCCTCCTTAGGACCGGTCAGGTCAGTGTTTGTACCAATCAGCTTTGCGCCGTTTCTCACCAGATCGATTGCTTTCACGATTCGGTCATAGCTGTAATTGTCCCCCTCACCCACGACTACATAATCCGGATCCACATCATTGATCGTGATTCCCTCATCATAGAGTGCATTCAGCAGCCCGTGCGCACCGATGGCGTACACGCTGGCTCCCGGCGCCTGACTGCGGATAAAGCTGGCTGTCGCCAATGCACTGGTATAAAAGTGACTCTCGTCCACGTAAAGACCCATTCTCGACAGCTTCTGCTGCAGCTCCTTCGGGGAGCGCTCACTGGAATTGGTCAAAAATAAGAAGTTTTTATTCTCCCTGTACAGCCACTCCACAAACGTTTTCACTCCCGGTAGAATCTGGTTTCCGTGGTAGATCACGCCGTCCATATCGCAGATAAATCCTTTTTTCGCTCTCAAACTCTCCATAATCCAACTATCTCCTAAAACTTCTCCCCGGTTTTACAGCGGCTTTCCCGCCAGAATCTCTTCGTAATCTTTTAGATTCTTTTGAAGCAGAGTCGGCGTGTCCAAGCCATAAGGACACTTGCTCTTACATTTGCCACAGTGAATGCAATCTTTGATTTTTTGCATCATCGCCTGCATCTTTTCTGTCTTCTGGTCAGCCTCAGGTGCACGGCGGATCATCAGAGACATGCGGGCAGCACTATTGATCTCAATGCCCATGGGACAAGGCATACAATAACCACAGCCTCTGCAGAAATCACCCAAAATTTCCTCCCGGTCGTGGGCGATCACCGCCGCATACTCCTCATTCATCGCCGGAGGATTTTCGATGTAAGACAAAAATTGATCCAGTTCCCACTCCCGCTGTACGCCCCAGATGGGAAGCACATTGTCAAACTGATTGAGATGGGCGTAGGTCGCATCGCTTCTTGTAATCAGGCCGCCTGAGAGCGCCTTCATGGCGATAAAACCCATGTTCTTTTCCTTGCAGGCTTTGACGAGCGCTTCCTCCTGCTCGCCGCTCAGATAGCTGAAGGGAAACTGAAGCGTGTCGTAAAGGCCGCTTTCAATGGCTTCCCAGGCAACGTTCAGACGGTGGTTGGTGATGCCGATGAAACGGATTTTTCCCTGTTTTTTTGCTTCCAGCATCGCTTCGTAAAGCCCTGTGCTGTCGCCCGGTTTTGGGCAGAAGGAGGGATTGTGGAACTGATAGATATCAATTGTTTCGGTTTTGAGAAGGGAAAGGCTGGTTTCAAGATCC
>JAFSBP010000142.1 GCA_017437205.1 Lachnospiraceae bacterium | reverse complement strand
GGTCTATTACAACTGTTACAACACCGGTCGGCCGAATGTGAGTGAAGACCGTTACAGCTCCAGATATATTGACTGCCCGAACACGCCCCTGTATCCTTTCGTTTACGGACTCAGCTACACAGAGTTTTCCTACGAGGACTTGCGGGTGGAAACGAACGGAGCAGAAAAGAAAAATGGCCTGATGAGCCATGACCTTCAGAACGGAAAGCTGAATGCGAGTGTTCGTGTGAAAAACATAGGCAAGGTTTTTGGCGAGGCGTTGGTTCAGCTGTATATCAGAGATGTTTCCGGCAGCGTGGTCAGACCGCTGAAGGAACTTAAAGGCTTTAAGCGTGTGGCTCTGCAGCCCGGCGAAGAAGTTCAAGTAGAATTTGAGATCACGAGAGAGATGCTCTCATTCTACGATAACGACGAAAAGATTGTGTTTGAATCCGGTTGGTTTGACCTGATGTTGGGTGACAACGCGGAGAATGTGCTGTCCCAGAGGGTGTGGATAGCTTGATAGAGGTGACATCATGGTAGGCATCGTTGAGAGAGAACAGAAAGCGTGTTTTGACTTTTTTTGGAACGAGGTAAGTCTTTCCGAGGGGACCTATGGTCTGGTTCGGGACAATACAGAAAATAAAGATATGTGCTCAATCGCATCGGTGGGCTATGCGCTGCCTGCGATCATTATCGGTATTGAGCGGGGATATATTACCCGTGAGGAGGGTGAAGAGCGTGTACTTCGCACCCTTCGGACGATGAAGGAAAAGCCGGACCGTGTTCATGGCTTTTACTATCATTTTTTGGAGATGGAGACCGGAAAACGATACGGTAAATGTGAGGTTTCTATCATTGACACCGCGATTTTCCTCATGGGAGCGCTGGTGGCAGGTGAGTATTTTGGCGGCGAGATCGAGGCGCTTTGGGAGGAAATCTATGGTGAGGTAGATTGGCCTTGGTATCATGATCCGGAGCGAGACCGTTTCTATATGGGCTATGTTGAGCAGATGGGTGGTCATTTCGGCGCATGGGATCACTATGCGGAGCAGTTTATGATGTATTTCTTGAGTGTTGCCGCGCCTAAGTATCCGGTGGCACCGACGGTATTTTATGATTGTCCGCTGTACTGCAATACCTACAAAGACAGCGGAATCATCTACCATAGCCACGGCGGCGGACTGTTTGTTTACCAGTTTTCCCACGCGTTTATCGATTTCCGCGGAAAGAAGGATCGCAGAGGAATCGATTGGTTTGAAAATTCCGTGCGTGCCACGAAGGCAAACCGTCAGTACTGCATCGACAACCCGCTGGGGATCAAGACCTACGGGGAAAATTCGTGGGGAATGACCGCCTGCAATACACCGACCGGATATTCCGGTGCGTTGGGTGCTCTGCCCTGCTTTGGAAATAAGCAGATTTTTCCCGACGGAACAGTTCCGCCCTGCGGACCCATCGGCTCCATTGTGTTTACCCCTGAGGAGAGTATTGCAGCGATGGAGCATTTTGCGCAGAATGAGAAGCTCTGGGGAAAATATGGTTTTATTGACTCCTATAATCTGGAGGTGGAGCCTGCATGGTATTCAGACGATGTAATTGGGATTGACAAGGGAATCAGCCTTCTGATGATTGAGAACTATCGTTCAGGACTGATTTGGGAGCTGACGAATCGAAATAAATATATTCAGAAGGCATTTGATCTGTTGGAGATCAAATAATGTGGGAAGCATGAACCAAAGGGCAGTCGGGAGAAAACGGACGCCCTTGAAATATGGAGGTAACGTAATGAACAAAAAGATGAGTAACCTGTTTAAGCGGATGCTTTCTGTCCTGCTTTGTCTGGTGATGGTCATGTCACTGGCGGCTTGCAACAAGGGACCCGCAGAGGAACCGCACACAGATTATGTGTATGAGGAGAATGTGGAACTGAGTGAATTGGTGCTTCAGGAGGCACAGAGCTGCTTTAAGTACCTGTGGGAGCTGGCGCAGACGGATGAGAGCACCGGAGCTTATGGATTGGTGCGTGACCGCTACCCCGGTTCCAGAAATGTTGCCAGCACGGCGACCACCGGATTTGCACTGGCTGCGATTCCCTACGCCATCGAGAAAGGATGGATTACTAAGGAAGAAGGGCAGGAGCGCGCGAGCAAAACCTTGGACACTCTGTTGTCGGTGGAGAATTTCAGCGGCTTCCTCTACCACTTTATCAATATGCTGAACGGTAAGCGGGCGACCGGAAGCGAGGTTTCCGTCATTGATACCGGCATTCTGCTCTGCGGCGCTATCGTAGCCGGAGAGTATTTCGGCGGCGAGGTAAAGACGAAGGCACAGAAATTTTATGACCGGATTGATTGGAATTTTTATCTGGATAAGGGAAGGAATATGTTCTACATGGGCTACAGCCCCGAGGAAGGATTCTCCGGACATTGGGATGTATACGGCGAGCAGTTGATGCTCTATGTACTAAGTGCAGGTTCCGATACTCATGCGCTTGATAAGACTCCTTATTATAAATTCCAGCGTTTGACCGGAAAGTATGACGAGTACGAGTTTGTGTACTCATGGTTCGGTTCCATTTTTACTTATCAGTTCTCTCATGCGTTTGTGGACTTCCGCGGAAAAGTGGATGAGCAGGGCATGGATTGGTATGAGAACTCTGTGAAGGCAACACTGGCGGCACGCAAATATTGCATTAAAAATGCGATTGGCTCCAAGACCTACCATGAAAATTCATGGGGATTGACTGCGTGTGATACTATCGACGGATACGACGGTCTTCAGGGTTGTCCTCCTTCCGGCGGCGGAAATACCGCACATCGCTCCAACGGCCACGTGGCGACAGCAGGTGCTATCGGCTCCATGCCCTTCGCACCCGAGTACTGTATCGCGGCACTGGAGAACTAT
Source organism: Lachnospiraceae bacterium (assembly GCA_017437205.1). Lineage (GTDB taxonomy): Bacteria > Bacillota > Clostridia > Lachnospirales > Lachnospiraceae > RGIG423. The sequence goes on along the minus strand of JAFSBP010000142.1, from coordinate 3,162 downwards.
ATGTCCATCGAGAAGCTGGTAGGAGACAAGTACGGTCTTCTGGATGCTTACAATCTGGATAAAAACTGGTATGCAAAGGATTACGTGGGCATTGATAAAGGAATTTCTCTCTTGATGATCGCAAACTACGAGTCTGAGATCATCTGGGATCTGTTCATGCAGAATGACAATGTGCAGAAGGGCATGAATGTACTGGGATTTGTGGATAAAGAATAGGATGTTTTAAGCTGCCATGCACTTGTATGGCAGCTTAAATTTTTTGTTTGGTTTTGAGTAAAAACATGCAAAAAAGCCGGCGTTTTAGCAAGTTATATTTATGAAGGCGCTTTTAGAGATGAGAGAAAGAAGGAAGTATGGCTACTACTAATGAAACACAAAAAGCAATTATTGCTGACGAGCGGATCGTGGAGCTTTATTGGGCAAGAGATGAAAAGGCAATAGAGCTCACTGATAATAAGTATGGTCAGTTCCTTTATCGTATTGCTTATAATATCCTGCACGACAGACTGGATTGTGAGGAATGTCAAAACGATACATATCATGGCATATGGAATTGTATTCCCCCAAACAGACCTGATGTGTTTTCGGTATTCATTTCAAAGATTATGAGAAATATAGCTACAATGAAATACAGAGAGAAGACGAGGAAGAAGAAAATTCCATCCGAAATGATGGTCTGTTATGAGGATTTGGAAGATACATTGCGCAGTAACACCTCGCCGGAAACAGAATATTTGGCCAAAGAGCTGGGCAGGCACATAAACGATTATCTGGGTAGTCTCACGGATCGTCAACAGTATATTTTTGTAGGACGCTTTTATATGGGCGATAAACTTGAGGTCATTGCAGAAGAACTAAATGTGAATGCTTCGACTGTACATAGAGAAATTAAAAAAATCAAGCAGGGCTTGAAATCTCATTTTGAACGGAACGGTATATATGTCTGATAATTATTTACTCATGGATGCAATTTCATATGTGGATGACACATATCTGAAAAAATATTTTGATATGAAAGAAATGCTTGCATCAAAAAAGAAAAAAAGGGTGGGCATGATTAGACGGAGTGCGTCAATAGCGGCATGTTTGTGCCTTGTTGTGTCAATGCTTTTTACCGCGTTATATTTTCGAAAGCATCAGCAAAGTAGTGTGGTGAAACCATTAAAAGATACGATATGGGCAAGCCCTGAAGAGGATGATAATATAGAGGATTATTTTGAATTTTCCCAAACGGGTACCATAATTATCACCGCTTCACTTGAGGTGGCGATGGAACGTGTAAAAGACGAGGATTCGACACTATTTGCGGTTTTGTTGACTGAGACCGGCGGGAAAGAAACTTCTTACATATACGATTCATTCGTTAAGAAACTTAATGCGAAAGAAGATTATATGGAAACGGGGATTGTTTTCCTTACAAAGAATCAAATCAAATCATTGGAGTGCCCGGGTGACTTGGCGGTTATTTTGTCACTTGCGGAAAAAATCGATGAGTGATACAACAAGGAGATAATAAAATTGAAGAAAAAGTATATAGTATTCATTTGTCTAGGCGCACTTATATTTAGTATCGCCGGTGTGATAGTGACAGCGATCATCAAGGAGAATGCGAAATATAATATTACCGGAAAGATTACATCAGTCAGTGTTTCTGGGCGAGTGGATAAATTGCCGGATCCTACCGTGATTTTTGATGAGGGTGAAATAGATGTTTTGCTAAAGTGTTTAAAAAAAGTGAAAATCAATAACCGACATCTGATTAGAAATATTTCAACATCGCCTTGGTTTTACGAAATCACGTTTACCTTTGAAGACGGTAAAACAAAGACGTATGAATATATTGTGTACCCTGCGACAAAGTGCAGCAACCCGTTTGAGGATTTTTATAAGCTCTTTTCGCAAGAGGGGGAATAGTGAGTTTAGGGAGCAGTTATCGCAGTAAATGCGATAAATGTTCCCTAAACTGTTTCTGTATAGTTTATTTTAACAGATATTTCTTCAGCAGCTTCAACGTATTCTCCACCCCATCCACATGACCTCTTTCATATCCATGTGACGCGTACACGCCCGGCCCGATCAGACCGTGGCGGATATCGTGGCCGGAGATCAGTGCGGTGTCCGCGTCGGAGCCGTAGGCGGGATAGAGATCCACGGCGTAGTCAGCACCTGCAGCCTTTGCCGCATTGATGAGGGCGGTGACTACATCATAGTGGTAAGGTCCGCGGCTGTCCTTTGCGCAGATGGAGACCTGACGCTCAGTGCATTCCAGACCGTCGCCCACGCAGCCCATGTCCACGGAGATGATCTCGGTGACATCGGCGGGGACGGAGGCTGAGCCACCGTGGCCGACCTCCTCAAAGATGGTGATATGAAGGTAAATTTGACGCTCCGGAACGATTCCGGAAGCCTTAACCTCGCGGGCAAAGCCTAACAGGATGCCAGTGCTCAGCTTATCGTCGAGGAAACGGCTCTTAATGTAGCCGCTTTCGGTGATCTTTGTGCGGGGACAGGGGCAGACAATGTCTCCGACACCGATGCCCAGTGCAAGGGTATCGTCCTTACTCTTAACGTCCTCATCAAGTACCACTTCCAGCGTATCAAAGGTGCGCTTCGTGTCATTGTAGTCTAAGTTCACGTGAATGGAAGCGTTGGAGAGCTGGATCGTGCCGTCGTAGACTTTGCCGGAGCGGGTGATGACGTGGCAGTCTTCAGCCTCCACGTTGTTCGGATTCAGGCCGCCCAAGGGGGAGAGACGGAGACGACCGTTTCCTTTGATCTCCTTTACCATCGCGCCCAGCGTGTCCACATGGGCTTCCAGAAGAACTGCGCCGGAAGCAGGGGCTGTCTCGCTGTCAATGGAGTTTCCTCCGCCCAGATCAACCAGGACACCGCCCTTTACGGTGCGCTTAGGGATGTAACCCAGGTCGGTGAAGGCCTTCATCAGATATTCGGTGACCTTTCCTGTGTAGCCGGTGGGGCTGTCAATGGCGAGAAGGGCTTTTGTTTCGTTCAGTATATAATCTAAAGCTGTAGTATTCATAAGATATCCTTTCGTGAGATGTGGGCGTCAAAAGGTAATGAAAAACACCCCGGCATCTGCCGGGGTGTCGCTGCCTGGATAGTATGCCGGCTGAAAATTAGCACTTGGTTACGTTTGCAGCC
>JAFSBP010000141.1 GCA_017437205.1 Lachnospiraceae bacterium | reverse complement strand
TTTCCGGTATTTGCGGGCATCTCCGGCTCCAGTAAAACAATATTCATCATAAGTTTATTCCTCCGGTTCCCCGGCCTCCAACCACTTGATAAAGCGTGCAATTCTTTCCATCGCTTTCTTCAAACGCTCAAGAGAGTATGCGTAAGAAATACGGACAAATCCCTCTCCGCAATCACCGAACGCGGTTCCCGGTACCACCGCCACCTGCTCTTTCATCAACAGTTTCGTCGCAAACTCATCAGATGTCATTCCGAAACGGCTGATATTCGGGAAAATATAGAAGGCTCCGAACGGTTCAAAACAGTCGAGCCCCATCTCCCGCATTGCATGCATCAGATAACGACGTCGCTGATTGTAGGTCTCCTTCATATGTGCTACATCCGGATCACCGTTTCGCAGCGCTTCCACTGCCGCAAACTGGCTGGTGGTCGGCGCACACATGATACAGAACTGGTGAATCTTCGTCATCTGAGAGATAACATTCGCCGGTCCTGCCGCATACCCCAATCTCCATCCGGTCATCGCGTAGGATTTGGAGAAACCATTGATCACGATGGTGCGCTCAGCCATACCGGGCAAAGACGCGATACTCACATGATCTTCCTGATAACTGAGTTCGGAATAAATCTCATCAGAAACCACCCAGAGATCATGGCGAAGGATTACCTCTGCAATTTTCGCAAGATCTTCGCGATTCATCACCGAACCGGTGGGATTATTGGGGAAAGGCAGCACAAGTATCTTTGTCTTCGGCGTGATTGCCGCCTCAAGCTCCTCTGCCGTCAATTTAAACTGATTCTTCTCCTGCAGATTGATGATTACCGGAACACCGTCTGCCAATGTAGTGCAGGGCAGATAAGCCACATAACTGGGCTGTGGAATCAATACCTCGTCGCCCGGATTCAGCATGGCACGCATCGCCACATCGATGGCCTCACTACCGCCCACAGTCACCAGTACCTCGTTTGCAGGGTTATAATTTAAGGCAAATCTCCGTTTTAAATAGTGTGCGATTTCCTCCTTCAGTTCCTTCAGACCTGCATTGGAGGTATAATGAGTGCGAGCCCGCTCCAACGAGTAAACACCCTCCTCGCGGATGTGCCAGGGTGTCTCAAAATCCGGTTCGCCCACACCTAAGGAAATTGCATCGGGCATCTCGCTGACAATATCGAAAAATTTACGGATACCTGACGGCTTGATTACTTTTACTTTTTCGGACAATGGATCTCTCATATACTAATCAGCTCCCTCTCGTCCTCTTTTTGCTTCTCCAGAACAGTTCCGTGATCTTTGTACTTTTTGAGCACAAAATGGGTTGCCGTACTGAGCACAGAATCCAGCGTGGACAGCTTTCCGGATACAAAGTAGGCTACATCCTTCATCGTTCTTCCTTCAAGAATTACAGTGAAATCGTAACCGCCTGACATCAGATAAACCGCGTTTACCTCATCAAACATATAAATTCGCTCTGCAATCTTGTCAAATCCCATACCGCGCTGGGGAGTTACCTTCACCTCGATCAATGCGGACACCTTTTCCTCTGTGGTATTGTCCCAGTTGATCAGCGTGTGGTAACCGCAAATAATATTCTCTTTTTCCATCTGAGCGATCTCATTTGCCAGTGTGATTTCATCCACATTAAGCATGATCGCCATATC
>JAFSBP010000140.1 GCA_017437205.1 Lachnospiraceae bacterium | reverse complement strand
GTCTTCTTTGCAGAGCGAGTTAAATAGAATACAAGAGTATCAAAAGATTCTGAAAGCTTATCGAGATACGAAGCTGAGCATTAAATCAGAGATGATCGAACAAGATAAAGCGGCAGATGCGTATCTTGAAGAAGAAAGTAAGTATTTGGATACATTGAGAAATAAGTATTGGGAATATGCTAAACGTTTCTATCCAAAGAAAAAGAGCGGTTTAGTGATAAAAAACAACTTGGGAGAAAATTTGCTCAGATATATGCTGGAAGCGCGAATTGAAGATGATTCATCTGATGGTGTAAATGAAGTAAGGATGTTTTGCTTTGATTGGTTAATATTGAACTGTCAGAGAAGTAAGTTGAGATTTGTTGCTCATGATAGCAGGATGTACGCAAATATGGATCCAAGACAAAGGGAGACTCTTTTTAGAATCGTGTATGAAACATGTATAGAGAAAAATTTTCAATATATTTGTTCTATTAATGAGGATGCCCTTGAGTCGTTTGAGAGTATGATGGGAGTGTGAGAGTATCAGAATATTATAAGAAATAATATTATTTTGGAACTTAACGATGATGCTCCGGAAAGTAAATTGCTTGGAATCCAAATAGATATTGATTTGGAAGATAAGGGTAAAATTGCGGACGATATGAACTAAGAAAGTGCCTATTCTAGCCGATTTTCGCCTGCATCCGAAAAGTAGGGATATCACCGGTGAAATATATTTTATGAAAATTATGTAACCAAATTGATTAACTAAATTGACTGTTTCGTGTACACTGAACATATCAAATGAAAAGGTAGGTGGATGTACAATGAGACTGGTTGATTTTGGGCGGAAGATGAAATCGTATCGCAAGAAACACAAGCTGACGCAGGAAAAGCTTGCGGAGAAGTTGAGTGTGCAGACGAAACACATCAGTTTGCTGGAAAACGGTCACCGAAATCCGAGCCCTGAGCTGCAGAAGAAGTTTGAGGATATGATGATTGCAGATGAATTGGAGAGTGAATTGTCTTCACCGAACAGACCGCTTACAGAGGAGGAATTGATTGTCCAGCTCCGGCTGTTTCATAAGCTGAGCCGGCTTAATTCATCTCAGAGGGAGAAGATACTGGACATAATTTATAAAATGCTGGACGTAATGGAAAATTGAGGAGAAAATAATCATGAGTAAAGTGTATGCATTTATGGCGAATGGCCTTGAGGAAATTGAGTGTTTGGCTGTGGTGGACATCCTGCGAAGAGCGGGCGTCGAGTGCGAGACGGTATCGATCACTGCAGAGCGCGAAGTCACCGGTTCCCACGGCATTAGTGTCATCACGGACAGATGCTGGGAAGAGATTGCGATTGGTGAGGGTGATGTTTTGTTCTTGCCCGGCGGCATGCCCGGGACGAAATATCTCGGCGGGTTTGCACCGCTGTGTGATGTATTGAAAAAGCACGCTGCAGTCGGCGGAAGGATGGCGGCGATCTGCGCGGCGCCCAGTGTTCTCGGAGACTTGGGACTTCTCGTGGGAAAGAAGGCGACCTGTTATCCCGGATTTGAGGAGAGACTCCTCGGTGCGGTCTATGTGAGTGACGGTGTGGTGACCGATGGAAATGTGACCACCGCCAGGGGCATGGGATTTGCCATTGATCTGGGGCTTGAGCTGGTGAAGCTTTTAAGCGGTGAGGAGCAGGCGCGGAATTTGAAGGTGGCGATCCAGCACAATGCGCT
>JAFSBP010000139.1 GCA_017437205.1 Lachnospiraceae bacterium | reverse complement strand
AAGCTGGTGTCCGATTACATTTTGGTTTCTGTTCATTCGCATGAGCTGGCCGGAAAATCAAAGGAACAGCCGGCGATGTTTATGGAGGAATTTGCCCGCCACGCCATTGACATGGGAGCGGACGCGGTGATCGGCCATGGTCCGCACCTGCTTCGTCCACTGGAGATATATAAGGGGAAGCCAATCTTCTATTCACTGGGTGATTTTATTCTGCAGAATGAAAACATACCGTTCATGCCGGAGGATTACTATGAATCTCAGGGACTTACCTCCGACGCAACCATGCATGATGTGTTTGCGAAGAGATCCCGCAATTTCACCATTGGTTTGCAGACAAAGCAGGTGATGTTTGAGACGGTGATCCCTCGCTGGGAGATCGTGGATGGAAAGATGACTAGTCTGGAACTGTTGGCGGTGGAGCTGGGCTTTGGTAAGGGCAGAGCTCAGGGCGGAGTGCCCGCACCGGCGAAGGATGGCAGTATCTTGGAGCGATATGCGAAAATGTCGGAGGCTTACGGGACGAAGATGGAGATAAGCGGTAATCAGGCGCGGGTGGTGCTGTCGTAAAGGAGTCGGAAATGGAAAAAGTATTTAAATGTATCGAATCAAAACGTGAAGAATATGAGTCTCTTTTGGAAGAACTGGTCACACTGGAAAGCTACACCCCGGACAAGGCGGCCGTAGATGAAGTGGGAGACCGCATCCGTTCCTTCGCAGAGGGAAAAAGATTTCATGTGAAGACGGTTCCCTTTGAAAAGGCGGGAAACGGTCTGCTGATCACATGGAATGAAGAAGCACAGCTGCCTCCTGTGGCTTTTACCGGGCATCTAGACACGGTATTTCCCAAAGGCACGTTCCAGCAACCGTTGTTTAGGAGAGAAAACGGAAGATTTTACGGTCCGGGTGTCTGCGACATGAAGGGCGGACTTGTGGTTGGTCTTTTGGTCATGGATGTACTGAAAGAATGCGGATATGAAGCGCGTCCGTTAAAGTTTATCATGATCGGTGACGAGGAGCTCAGCGAAGGTCTGTCCGGAGAGGCCGGAAAGAGCTTTATCCGCGATTCGGCAAGAGGCTGTGCGGCAGCGATCACCCTGGAGGGCAGTGACGGGAAAAGAATTACCGTCGGACGAAAGGGCTCAATCCGCTACAAAGTTCGTGTGACGGGAAGGGCATCCCATGCCAGAGTTCATTATGCAGAGGGCATCAGTGCGATCAAAGAGGCGGCGTGGAAAATTCTGGAAATCGAGAAACCCAGTGATCAGGAGCAGATCACCTACAACTGCGGACTCTTAAGCGGCGGAACAGCACCAAACACTGTGCCGGAAAACGCTGAGTTCATTCTGTATAACCGTTACTGGCGGATGGAGCAGCGTCAGGAGATCAAGGATCATGTGGAGGGCATTATTGCCAAGTCCTTCATTCCCGGAACACACTCGACCTTTGAAATAATCGGTGAGCGTTTGCCCATGGAGGCGACAAAGGATAATTATGCTTTGGCAGAACACATCAATCAGGTTTGCCAAAAGTATGGCTTTGGAGAGCGGGTTCCGTACATGAAATCCAGCGGTTCAGACGCATCCTACACCACCATGGCGGGAGCCCCCAGCGTTTGTTCGATGGGGCCGATAGGTGGACGTGCCCACTCAACGGAGGAATATCTTGTGGCAGAGTCTCTGACGAGTAGTGCGAAGGTGCTTGCGGCAGCAATAATGGAACTTCCGGAAAAATTTGGTATTGATAAAAATAAGTAATGATTAAGGAGAGATAAAGCAAATGAAATATATAAGTCAGTTGGATTATTCTGAAATGAGTTATGTAACAAAGACAGACGTTGAAAATGAGGAACAGTGCGAGCGCGGAAAGCACACTACAGTGAGATCATCAGGCTGTGGGCTGTGCGCTTCGATTATGGTGGCAGATCGTTTGCTGGTGAATTATGATTTTGATCTGCAGTCAGCGATACAGCTTTCTTATGACATGAAAGCAAATCATCTGTCCGGAACAGATTATAAGCGGTATGCGCCTGCGTTTGCCGAGAAACTGGGACTTTCATTGGAGATGACGAATGATCCCGAGCGTCTTTGTTACTGCCTTAGAACCGGCGGGGCAGCGGTACTGCATGTAGCAGAATGCGAGGACTATATCGGTGTGTTCACTCATGGAGGACATTACGTTGCCGCAATTGCAGAGGAGCCTGACGGCAGAATTGCTATTTTGGATCCTTCGTTTAGGGAAGGAAAGTATGATGAGGAAGGGCGAAAAGGAAAAGTGGAGATAAAGAACGGAGTGATCTGTCTCTGTGACTTGCAGGTGGTAGAGAAGGAAACTGCCGGCAGGACTCCGGGAATGTATTTGTTCTGGAGACGCTAATCCGGAGGTAGAGTGATGTTAAACGATCAAGTCAGGCAAATCCTGCTCCCTGAGCGCAGTTTTTGGAGGCAGGTGGCGAGATTTGGAACATCCATTGCATTGCAGAATCTGACAGTAGCACTGTTTGGAATGATTGATGTTTCAATTATCAGCGATATGGGAGAGACGGCAGTCTCAGCGGTATCACTGGCAAATCAGGTGTTCTATGTGGCCAGTTTGATCACTTTTGGTATCACCAGTGGTGCATCGGTTATACTGTCCAGGCTGTACGGAGCAGGAAATGAGAGAGCATTTAAAAAGATATTTTCAGTGATGTGCTTTCTTTGTACGGTGATGAATACTTTGATCATGGTTGCATCATTCGCAGTTCCCAGACTGCTTTTGGGAATATATACCGATGATTCGGTGCTGATTGCCGAGGGTGTCATCTATCTGATTATCACTGCGCCGATGAATCCGATTTACGGAATTTCCAATTCGCTGGGTTGTTTCTTCCGCGCCACAAATCGTCCATCCGTACCACTGATCGTATCCGTGTCTACAGTTGTATTAAAGACCGGTCTGAATTATATCTTTATCTATGGTTTTGGTGTGATTCCGGCGATGGGTGTGGCGGGAGCAGCGGTTGCTACACTGCTGTGTAAAGTGGCCGAGTTGGTGCTGTATTTGGTATTCTATGTAACATTTAAGGAAAAGAATTATTGTTTCCGGATGTCAGATTTGAGCTATATTCGTCGAGGAAATCTTCAAATCTTTTTGAAGGACACGTTGCCGGTTATTTTCAATGAAAGCCTGTGGGGAATTGGTCTGTCTGCCTTTAATATGGTGTTTGGGCGCATGGGTGTGGTAGCTGTTTCGGCGATAAGTGTTGCCGGACAGATGGAAAAGCTGGGAAATGCTTGCTTTTATGGTATCTCTATCGGAGCCTGCGTAACCATCAGCCATATGCTAGGAAAAGGAAAGCGTGAGGAAGCCAAGCTGGCTGCGAAGCGATATGCGGTGATTGGAATTGAGGTCGGTGTGGCAATCATGGTGCTGATGCTAGCGCTTAACCATTTCTGCGTCGTTTCGTTTTTTGGTGAATTGACGGAGGAAACCCGGCAAATGGCAGAGAGTATGGTGGCAGTTTATGCGCTGTATATGCCTTTCAGAAGCTTTGCTAGCTGCATGATCATGGGAGCGATGCGCGCAGGAGGAGACAGCAGGCGGGCAATGTATTATGATGTGGCGCCGGTTTATATGTGGTCACTGCCGATAGGTTTTGTGTTGGGGGTGTGGCTAAAACTTCCTGCAGTGCTTGTATTGGCGGTAATGCAGTTTAAGCGGGTGATCAAGAGTGGATTTGCCTTAAAGAGACTTATGTCAGAAAAGTGGCTGCAGACCGAAGAAGGTTAAGGATATTCGGTTTTTGATTGAAGTACCCAAGGGTGTGCTGAAGAAGGGTGACGTAATCAAAATGTAATATTTGAGTCCGGTGTTGTAATGATTTAAGAAGATTTCGTCGATAAATTTAAAAATGGTCGATTTACATTGCGCTAAATCTGTGCGAAAATTAAACTGGTGAATACCGAAAGAAAGGAAAGAAGAACGATGAACGAATTTAAAGCAGATAAACTGACCGTAAAAACGATGGCTTCCCGCACCGAGATGGGACAGGTAGCGGCGGCGGAGATCGTGGCGGCCATCAAGGCAAAGCTGGAGGAGAAGGAAGAGATAAACATGATCTTTGCGGCGGCACCCTCACAGAATGAGGTGTTGAAGATGCTGACGGAGAGTGATGTGGACTGGAGTCGGATCAATGCATTCCATATGGATGAGTACATCGGACTGGACAAGAGCGCGCCCCAGGGCTTTGGACGTTTTCTGATGGATCATATTTTCGGAAAGGTTCCGTTCAAATCGGTGAATTTGATCGATTGTGAGGCGGCTGACCCCGAGAAGGAATGTGAGCGGTACGAAAAGCTTCTGAACGAGAATCCGGTGGATATCATTGTGCTCGGCATCGGGGAGAACGGTCACATTGCGTTTAATGATCCGTGGGTGGCTGATTTTAAGGATACGAAGAAGGTGAAGACGGTATCGCTTGATGAGGTGTGCAGGCAGCAACAGGTAAATGACGGCTGCTTTGCTACAATTGATCAGGTGCCTAAGCGTGCAATCACGCTGACCTGTCCGGTATTTATTCAGGCACCGCAGTTGTTTTGTATTGTTCCGGCAATTACGAAGGCAAACGCGGTAAAAACAACGGTTTACGGGGAGATCAGTGAAACTTGTCCGGCAACAGTATTGAGAGAACATCTTGCGGCCATTTTGTATCTGGATGCAGAGAGTTCTTCGCTGCTGTAAGAGGTGAGACATGATTACAAGGTTAAAGAGTGACAAATTAATTGTTGGAGAAGCGCTATTTTCCGGGTATGTTTATTTTGAAGATCGCGGGGTGATCACTGCGGTTACTTCAGCAGTACTTCCGTATGATGTGGAGTATGATTATACGGGATATTACGTGGCACCCGGTTTTATCGATATACATGCCCACGGTGGGGCAGGTTATGAATTTTTGGGTAGTGCAGAGGATATCGTGCAGGCGGCCAATTTTCATCTGTCTCACGGAACTACATCGATTTGTCCGACCATCTCCGCTGCGCCGTTTGAGGTAATGGAGAAATCGGTGGTCGAGGTAAAGAAGGCGATGGCGGATATCACGCTGGAACCGAATATCATCGGCCTTCATTTGGAAGGTCCGTATCTGAGCGCAGAGCAGTGCGGAGCCCAATGTCCTGACTTTATCACAGCCCCGATTCCGGAACAGTATGAAAAGCTTATCAATGAGGCGGGCAACGTGATTGCGCGCTGGACATATGCGCCGGAAAATGATGTGAACGGAAGATTTTGTAAGTACTTGACGGAACATGGGATCGTTGCATCTGCCGGCCATACGAACGCGACTTACGAAGATATGCAGTGGGCGACAGAAAATGGCTGCGGACTGGTGACCCACCTGTATTCTTGCACTTCCACTGTTACGAGAAAATTTGGATTCCGAAAACTCGGCGTTATCGAATCAGCTTATATGAATGACGATTTATATGTGGAAATCATTGCCGATGGCAGGCACCTGCCGCCAGAGCTGATTCGTTTGATTTTGAAAATAAAGGGAAAGGATCGCATCGTTTTATGTACAGATAGTCTGGCGCTTACAGGGACGAACGTTACGGAAGGAGTTACCTTGAATACTGCGTTTATCATCGAGGACGGAGTGTGCAAACTGAGAGATCGAAGTGCCTTTGCTGGAAGTATCGCAACATCAGATTGTTTAATCCGCGTGATGACACGTGAGGTTGGTGTGGATATGGCAACTGCAGTGAAGATGATCACAAAAGTACCGGCTGAAATCCTAGGGCTTAACAAGGGAACGCTAGAAGCGGGAAAAGACGCTGACATCGTGGTGTTCGACAATGACGTGAAGATACGGGAAGTCTTTGTGTGCGGAAATAAGTGCCGGTGGTAGTTAGAAATATATACTGTCTGATCCCCGGCTTCGGAAGTGAACGTCAGATTACGATTCCGCAGAAATTTTTCACCTTGATTGGGTTTGGGGATGAGGCGGAATGTATCCTTCGGGGAAATGAACTGATTCTTCGACCGGCGAGGAATTCTTCCGGCGGGGACTTTGCAGAGCATATTTTAGCAGAGCTGATTGATGATGGTCTATCCGGAAAAGAACTCTTAGAAGAGTTCAAAAAAAGACAGGAAAAGATACGCCCTGCGGTAGAATTGATGACCGCGGAAGCAGAAAATGTTGCGTCTGGAAATGGCGAGTTTATGACCTATGATGATGTGTT
>JAFSBP010000008.1 GCA_017437205.1 Lachnospiraceae bacterium | reverse complement strand
GACCGAGTTTAACGAGCGCGGCAGTGCGGTGTCGGAAGAGGCAGCAGAGCAAATGATTGCATTGATAGAAAAGAAGCTGAGTGCTACAGATGTCCTTGTGGTATGCGGCAGCGTTCCGCCGGGAGTTTCTTCTGATTATTATTATAGGATCATTGAGATGGCAAATAAAGCAGGTGTTTTGACGATTCTTGATGCGGACAACGCATTGTTTGCGGAAGCGCTCAAGGCAAAGCCTACCTTGATTAAACCAAACCGCGGAGAGTTGGAGCGATATTTAGGTCGCAAAGTGAACTCAGAAGATGAGATCATTGATGCTGCAAAGGAACTGGTAAAGAGTGGCATCCCTTATATCTGTGTGTCTGTGGGAGCGGACGGTGCTTATCTGATCTGCGCGGACGGCGCATATCATACCAAAGGTGCTAAGATAGAGGTGCGCGGAGTGCAGGGCGCGGGGGATTCTCTGGTGGCCGGCTTTGCCATCGGACTGTCGGAGGAAAAATCACCGGAGGAAAGTCTTAAGTTGGCAGTGGCCTGTGCAAACGGATCGCTGACTTATGAAGGAACCGGGATGTGCAGGAAAGAGGATGTGAAGAGGCTGATTGAGGAAATTAGGGTACGGAGAGTCCGATAGAGAGATATTTGCGGAAAATGGGAAACATTTTCGAAATTTTGATTGACAGAAGATCAAATTTGTGTTATAACTATCTGCGTGTCATCAATGACATGTTGTGTAGGGGTGTAGTTCAGTCGGTAGAACGTTGGTCTCCAAAACCAAATGTCGAGGGTTCGAGTCCTTCCGCCCCTGTAGAAAAATCCAAGTCAAAAGACTTGGATTTTTTGTAATTTGCGAGCCATGGGCCCGTGAATTGCAAAGAAAGCCGTATCTCATCGGTGTCAAAAGATAGTTTGACACTCACATCATTGTATGAATAGGGAAAAATCATGAAAAGAATTGTATCTTTACTTTTACTTTTGGCATATCTCTGCCTTCCGTTTGTTGCCTGCAGGCAGAATGATGAATATATCGGAGAGTCTGAATTTGCAGGTGAGATCGAAAGTGATGCGCATATTTCCACATCGGCTACAAGCGAAACTTCTGTCACCCTCGAAACAGAAGTTGATACAGAGTATGAAACGATGGGAAAGACAGATCTTTCGGTTTTTGAGGTCAATCCCGCATTGCCCGCGTTTGAAGCGACATTGACCTATGCCTGTGCCGATGGCATGATATTAAATCAATATGATGGGTGCGTTGACAAAGACTTTTATGCCGCAGGGGCATATTATCTTGTCGATGGTTACGAGGTCTACTGCTCAAACAATATAGGAGAAACGATGTCGCTTACTGTCACTAAGGACGACGCATACCGCACACTTTTTTTTAGTGGCAGGGAAAATATACTTTATATCGGTTCTTCCGAATCGGGAGCGGCGTCCTTTCCCGAGGTGACGGAGCGTTATGTGAAGGAATATGACGTAACTGTCACTCAGAATTATAGTGCAAGGATAAACGGAATGGGCTACGTTATTCGTCTTGCTGATGGCAGTTTTATCGTTTACGACGGAGGCTATGTTGAGAATGCGGAGGATCTTTACAAAACTCTGCGCGACTTGAATGGAAAAAGTGACAGGATATATATTCGTGCTTGGGTGCTTACTCACTCACACACTGATCATTTTTCAGCATTCTCACAGATTGCGGAAAGCTATGCCCACGAAATAAAGCTGGATACAGTTATCTATGCCCCGGCAAACAATCTTACCGATGCAGCGATTAGAAACGGCATAGAGTATTTTAATGATACCCTTGAGGAGCATGTTTCACGATTTGATGGTGCGAAGCTTTGCCCGGTACACACGGGTATGTCATTCAGTTTTCCGGGTGTAAAGCTTGAAATACTTATGACAAGCGAGCAGCTTTCTAAAACTGCACAGATTAGCGATTCGAATAACACCTCCACCGTCAGCAGAATTGTCGGAGACGGCGGCTCGATGATATTCCTGGGAGACGTAGGCGCAGCTGGATGTGAGTGGATGCTTGGTACATATGACGACGCGCTGAAAAGCGATATGGTGCAGGTGTCTCACCATGGATGTGAAACGGCAACAGCAGAGTTTTACGACAAGGTGGCGGCTCCTCTGCTTTTCTGGCCTTGCAACGAAATGCTCTTCGGACAGTATCGCGGCGAACTGGTAAAGCAGCATCTGATTGAGGCAGACTATTCCGTTGAGCATATTTTACACGAATACGGCACGATAACCCGTTCCCTCTCTTACAAGCCCGGCCAGCCTGAATATATCGACCTGTTTCCTGAAAAAAAGTCGTTGGTAAAAGGTAACTCCTGCGTTGAAAATGTGAGTATTGAGGGAGGTGTGTTGAAATACCGGGTCACTGATGCTGCAGATCCTTATGTTTCAGTTCTTTTGTTAGGGATAGACACAGGAAAATGCAATATGCTCCGTATCGTAGCAGGGGCTGATGACTGCGAGGGTTCCGGTATATACGTGACCTATGGCAATACCAAGCCCGGAGCCTATTCCGAAATAGGAAAAAGGGATGTGGGTAGACAGGGGACCAGCGATGACGGAAAGATGACACTGTTGGTTTATTTGGGGAATATGGAGAAGTTTAACGGCGAACTTAATGCCGTCCGTTTTGATTTCGGTACCCAAAACGGACAGACCATTGAGATATATTCGATAGAAGCCTACTATGTAGATATTGACAGTAAAAAAAGGTAAAATAAAATCGAAAAATTGTAAAAAAAGTTCTTGACAAAGTTGACCATGCAGGTTATAATAGCCTGCGTGGTCAAGAGAAAGAACACAAAATTGATTCGGGGCGTGGCTCAGCTTGGTAGAGCGTTCGGTTAGGGACCGAGAGGTCGCAGGTTCAAATCCTGTCGCCCCGACGAGGAAATCCTTTGCAGGAGATTGCAGAGGATTTTTTTCTTTTCTCATTGCAAAAACACAATTGTTCTGCTATGATAAACATAAATCAGATTTTTTATTATCTGAAAGAAACGATGCTTGAAAAGGGCAGAAAGATTGGAGGATGTACATATGGCAGGATGGGGAGAAAAATTCAGTAAGATGACTCAGTCCGCAGTGAACAAGAGTAAGGAAGTTGCGGAAATCACCAAGCTGACCCTGAACAACAACAGTCTGGAGGCAGAAATCACTACTGTTTCCAATCAGATCGGTGAGTATGTGGTTGCAAACAATCTGCTTGCTGAGGATGAGATCGTTGGACAAAAGCTTCAGCAGATCGAGGAGCTGAAGGCAGCGATTGAGACGAACAACGCAAAGATCAGAGAACTGAAGAACATTGCGATCTGTGAAGCATGCGGAGCAGAGGTTCCGTTGACCAGCAATTTCTGTGACAAGTGCGGCGCACAGATGAAGAAGCCGGAGCCTGTTGTGGAGGAAGCTCCTGCACCTGAAGTGAAGGTGTGTGTAAACTGCGGCAAGGAACTGGCGCTGGACGTAGCGTTCTGTCCTGAGTGCGGAACAAAGTTTGAGTAAAAGATTAGGCGGACACCGGAAGTGATTCCGGTGTCTTTTTTTAACCGATGAGACACCGGAATCGACCGAACAGACAAAAAGCAACATTTCTCCATTTTAATTTGCTATGATGGTGTTACATTAAAAAATGGAGGACAGTATAAATGCAGGCAATTAGGACAATAGAGCTTGTCAAGCGGTACAAAAATTTAACTGCTGTGGACAAACTCAATTTAGAAATCCGGCAGGGCGAATTATTTTCCATGCTTGGTGTTAATGGTGCAGGAAAAACCACAACCGTCAAAATGCTTTCCTGTCTGACGAAGCCCACAGACGGAGATGCCATTGTAGGCGGTCACAGTATTATAAAGGAACCGGAACTGGTAAAGCGGCTGATCGGTGTGTCTCCGCAGGAGACCGCAGTTGCTTTGAACCTTTCCGTGGAAGAAAATCTGAAGCTGATTTGTGGCATTCACGGATTCCCCAAAGAAAAAACGAAAGCGAAGATCAGAGAACTTTCCGGTCAATTCGACCTGGGAGCGGTTTTACAAAGGAAAGCCGGCAAGTTATCCGGCGGCTTTAAACGCCGTGTCAGTATTGCGATGGCGCTGATCAGTGAACCTGAAATTCTGTTTTTGGATGAACCAACCCTTGGTCTGGATGTCATTGCAAGGCACGATCTTTGGGACGTGATTCGCTCACTGAAAGGCAAGATAACGATTATCCTGACCACACATTATATGGAGGAAGCGGAGAATCTTTCCGACCGCATCGGTATTATGAAGGAAGGTCGTCTCCTTTCCGTAGGGACGGTGGAAGAATTGAATGTGGCGGCCGGAACCAATGATTTTGAAACGGCTTTCGTTTCGATTGTGAAGGAGGCTGCGGTATGAGAATAATAACATTTGCCAAACGATGTGCGAAAGAAATTTTGCGAGATCCGATTAATCTTGGTTTCGGTCTGGGATTTCCGTTGGTGTTACTGTTGCTTCTAAGTAGCATGCAGGCAAACATTCCGGTGAGCCTGTTTGAAATCGACACACTGACTCCGGGAATTACCGTATTCGGCCTGTCGTTCATGACATTATTTTCAGCAACGCTGATTGCCAAAGATCGCGAAAGCGCCCTCTTGCAGAGATTGTACGCCACACCGCTTACGGGAGTTGATTTTATCCTTGGGTATATGCTTCCGATTTTGCCCATCGCTCTCGGACAGACTGCAATCTGTTATTTGGTTGCAATTCCGTTGGGCCTGACGGCTAGCGTAAACATTGTCTATGCTATCATAGGGATCATTCCTATGGCGATTTTCAATATTGCACTGGGGCTTTTGTGCGGAAGCGTGTTCGGTGTTAAGCAGGTCGGCGGTATTTGCGGTGCTTTGCTTACCAATCTTTCCGCGTGGCTTTCGGGCGTTTGGTTCGATTTGAATCTTGTGGGCGGAATTTTCGAAAAAATTGCCCATGCACTTCCCTTTGTTCACGCAGTAGAAATGGAAAAGGCGTTATTCAGTGGAAATTTCGAGGCTGCAGCTTTGCACTTTCTGCCGGTAATTCTTTACAGCGTAGTTACAACGGCGGCTGCGTGCTTTTGTTTCCTCGGGCAGATGAAAAAACAGTAAGGATTTAAGGCGATGAAATATAAACTCATTATCGACAATGAGCGGGAAGAAGAAATCATTGCAGTTGTTCATGCACCTTCCGCTCTGACCGAACAGATCGAAAATCTTGTCCGCAGCTATTCCGGCGCGGACTGCATGATGGGGTATAGGGATGAGGAGATTCGAAAGCTTTCTTTCGGGGAAATTGAATGCATCACCGTGCTTGACAGAAAAGTGATTGCGATTGATACCGATGGAAGAAAATACCGCATCCAAGGCAGGCTTCGCGAGTTGGAGGATAGTTTGCCCTCATATTTTATCCGAATTAATAAATCTACTCTGGCCAATGAACACCGTATCCTGCGCTTTGACGCGGCGTTTAGTGGCGGTGTGGATGCAATATTTCAATGCGGATATCGGGAATATGTTTCCAGGCGATGCTTTGCGGAAATCAGAAGGAGGTATGAGGGGATATGAAAAAGTATGTTTTGGAGTTTTGGCGTCGGGGTCTTGTTGCGTTCGGTTTTGGTCCGATTGTTTTGGCCGTGTTGTATCTGATTTTGCAAGCCAATGGAGTCCTTCAGACTTTGACTGTAAATCAGGTCTGTCTTGGAATTTTTTCGTTATCCGTCCTTGCATTTGTTGCGGGAGGCATGAATGTGGTTTATCAGATTGAGCGGCTGCCTTTGATGGTTGCAATTTTGATTCACGGAGGCGTTTTATACATCAGCTATTTGGTAACCTACCTGCTCAACGATTGGCTGGAATGGGGAGTGACCCCCGTTTTGGTTTTCTCAGGTATTTTTATTGTTGGCTATCTGGCCATCTGGGCAGTCATTTATTCAATTATTAAAAGAAATACCGAAAAGGTCAATGAAGTATTAAAGAAGAATCGAAATGAAGAAAGTCGCCAATAGCTGATCTATCGGCGGCTTCTTTTTTGTATCATTCCTTGCCTGACTTTGCAAGAGAGATGATTCCCTGCAGATATTGGTTGAACAAGACCGGATCGGAAAAACATCCATCCTCGTAGGGGAAGAAGACGGAGCTTCCCTTGTGTGTCTCGTAGAGTGCGGGAGAGTAAATGACGGATGGCTGGCGCAAAAAGGTGCCGGTCATTTTTGTGTAGCAGGTGGCAGCAGTTGCCTTGACCCGGTGTGCCCGGTCCACAAACTCTCCAACACTTTTGTGGATCGCACAGTCCTCATCCGGCAGATAGTAGTAGTCCCGGTAATTGGGATAAAAGTGTTTGAGCGTGCCGTGATAGATCGGAATGCGCAAGGTCAGCCGGTTTTCCTCCGCCCGCAATGCATTATCGGAGAATAAAAGAGCAATCGTGCGGGGCAATGCGATGGGGAGAGCGTGAGTGCAGGTGAGAATCAGCTCGCCGGGCAGGTTACCGTCGTAGCGAGCTTTTTCCATCTGCGTCAGAGAAAACTCTCCGTCGAAGAAAAGAGGGATTGCTAACAGTCGGCAAAGCTCCATCATTCCGTCCATGTCATCCCCGTTGTGGAGAATCAAAAGATCATAGAGGTCATCGCGGTGGAAGCGCTCAAAGCTGTAGTAAATCTGAATTAGTTCTCCGCCGTTATATTTGTCTTCGCGAAAGATCCCAAGATACTTTTCCAAATCCTTTTGGCGGCAGCCGGAAAGCCCCAGCAGATTTCTCCATGGGCGGATCTTTTTGAGCATATCCAGATGAATCAGGCGATCTGAAGACCACGTAAGCCCGTGCTGGTGGCAGCGCTCACGCACATAGGGCACATCAAACGTGTCGCCGTTAAACTGCACCAGACACATCGCTTCGTCGCAGAGAGAAAGGAAAGCCCGGAGAACATTTTCCTCGTCATCTGCAGATTCAGTCATAAATTGGTAGCGCACGAACCCGCAGGGCTCCTTGCGGACGCAGCCAATGAGATAAAGCGGACAGTGTTTTGAGGACAGTCCGGTGGTCTCAATATCAAACCAGAGAAATTGATCAAGGGTAAGCTCGGTCTTTAAGGTCTGGTTTAAGAGAAATAACAGTCGGTCATCGGGTAATGAGACCGGTATGATTTTGCGTCGTGTGATCATTGGTAAACTCACTTTCTATAGGTACTTAATCAGCCTGTGGTGGTAATGAAGGTATTGTAACCGGCATTTCTCAGGCGACGTTCCATGCGCACTGCATTGTCCATCTGCCTGAATGCGCCCACCTGAACCCGGTACAGCCCATCACTGCCGACGGTGATGAAGGCAGGAAAACCGTCTTCCTCAAGTTCTTCCAACATATCCTCCGCGTATTCCCTCATGCGGAAGGCTCCGGTTTGGACGCGATAGTAGGTAATCG